>JAYTMI010000203.1:0-16067 GCA_043728625.1 Saprospiraceae bacterium
TAAATTATGCTTTGAAATTCTAATTAACATACAATTACGAAATTTTTAAAAATTTCGTAATTGTTAAACGCTCATAAATCGTATGTGCATGAAAAATGTCTTTTTATTTATCATAATCACTTTAACAACAACAAGTTGTATTGATACCGACTTGGATTATACATTACCTTACACAGAAACACCTATTGCCATAGGTTTTTTGGATTCTGTAAACGGTGCAAGGGTTTTTGTTGGTAAAAATGCCAATATACTGACAAAGGATTCGAGTCTTGTTAAAGATGCAACCGTCAGTCTGTGGTCAGATGATGGTTTTATTGAAAATTTGTCTTTGTTAGATAAAAATGTGTTTATTAGTTCTTTTAATTTTAAGGCAAAACAAAATAAAAACTATTATTTTAAAGCAACTACCCCCCTCAGTAAAGACAGCTTAATATCTGAAAAAATCAACTTGCCAACGGTTGTACCCATACTGAATGTCCGTTATAAATATACAAATCAGAACCAAAGCCAAGTAAATCTCTATATTGATATTAAAGACCCTGACGGTTTTAATGCCTATACTTTTTATGTACAACGCTATAAAAAAGATACCCTTTTTGATGAAAAAATCATTGAAAACCCTTTGTTTGTTCCTAAAAAAAGCATCCTTTACAGTGATAGAGCATTTCAAGGAACGACTTATACATTTGTGTTAGAAAACATCAATACGGATACCTATATCGGTAGAAGAAACGTCATTTTTGATACTTACAAAATCACCCTTTTCAATATATCAAAACCGACTTACGACTTGTTTTTGTCTTTAAATACACCTGAACCGACCGTAGGTGACCCATTTTTTGAGCCATCGGTTATCACCAATCAAGTGAAAAATGGCTTAGGTATTTTTGGCACATATAGCAGTACAACTTATGTTTTGAAGTTATAATCTCCTGTGCAAAGCAAACAAAGCATTCAAACACAACCACCCCAACATAGCTGTAAAAGACAATTCATAAGCTACTGAAAACAATAGTTTTGACTGCAAATTAATGTCAAACAAGCGGTAACTGAAATAATCGGTCAAAATAAAAGAGGCATGAATACCGAACAATATAAACAGAACTTTGACCATGCGTTTGAGCCAACCGACCACCAAAACGTGTCGTCTGCCTGTCATCAAAGACTTGCGTTTTTGCATCAAAGCAAACCTTTCATGTAAGATAAACCGATAAGAGAAATAGAGGTATAGAAAAAACTGCATGATGAAAACGCCTTTCTCAAAATTGCCATAAAAAGGGCTGAAAAACTCGGTTTGAAACGCTGCTTTCGATTCTGCTGACCGAAAAGTCATCATCAATAACAAAGCAATTTGGACGGTGGGCAATATAAAATGCTTGAAATCACTCCTATCCATGTCGAAATGACGATACAAACGGCTTTTGACGTAGTAAAAAAGGAGTGGTCCGAAGGAAAACGACAAGTAGATCGGCGTGACCAATACTGAGGGGTGCCTTTTTGTCAATTCTGTAAAGTTCAAAAACTTATCCAATAAGGTTAATGACAGGGCAACCAACAAGGCTGCGAACAACCAATTCGCCCATTTATTCGGCTGCGTTTTGCGTATCAAAAACAGACTTGCCATGCCCAAACCCGACAAAACACCTGCCGCCATCGCCAAAGCGGTGAACCAACGAAGAAGGTTGAAAAGGAGAGAGAGCATATAAGGATTGATTATTGTTTATTGATGATTGATTATTCGTGTATGTTTGTCAGTTTTGGTGCAAAGTTTATAAAAAATAGTAGTTTTGCGCCCTAAAACTCAAGAAATTACTAAAAAATACTGAGGGGGGATGATAAAATTGATTATTGCTGATTGATTATTTTTCTAACAGCAATATTCAATAATCAATCCTAAATAATCCATACAGAAATGATAGATTTTGTAAAAGGTTTAATTGTTTTCAAAAATCCCGCTTTTGTTGTCATAGAAACAACAGGCGGCGTGGGCTATCGCATCAATATCAGTTTGAATACGTATGCTAAAATAGAATCGTTGGAACAAGTAAAGTTGCTGACGCATTTGCAAGTGCGCGAAGATGCACATGTCTTGTTTGGTTTTAGTGACGAATCAGAACGGTCTTTATTTCAGATGTTGATTTCGGTATCGGGTGTGGGACCCGCAACGGCGCAAATTTTGCTTTCAGGCATGACTGCAGACGATGCACGGGCGGCTATTTTAAGCGAAAACGAAGCGGCTTTTTCAAAAGTGAAAGGTATTGGACCTAAAACGGCAAAACGCATCATCCTCGATTTGAAAGATAAACTGAAAAAAGACGGTGGCGAAGGCGCCTTAAACTTAGCTGTTGCAGGCAATACGATGCGTGACGAAGCCTTGTCGGCACTCGTTTCGCTTGGTTTTCAACGGATTGCAGTGCAAAAGATATTGAATAAAATTCTGCAAGAACAAAAAACCGCCAATGTCGAAGATTTGGTAAAGGTGGCTTTGAAATTGCTGATGTAAAGACTTTCCACTAAATACGTCTTTGGAGTAAAAATAATGTCTTTATGGAAAATACAAGACAACAGTTAAAATTTTGTTAACAAATAACACGTTTTAGATCGTTCACGTTTGACTGACTGAATAATCTTTTCATTGTATTAAAATACTTCCGATTAAAATACTCAAAAATACTGAGGGGGGGTGGATAGTACAGTTGGATAGCGAAAAACCTAACCAATTACTTATCTAACAGCCTGATGCGATTTAATATTTTGACATGAACAAAAAAGGACTTTTACGTAACCGCCTTTTTTTAGGGCAGATTTTATTGGGTTTTACATTTCTGGTGAGCGCAGTGACCGCTTCGGAAGCCAAAACGACTTTGACAGATACCATACCTCTGCGCGACCGTACAGGCGACTATCTCCGCGACTCGGTGGTGCATCCTTTCAACCTGAGTGACCCTTCGGTTATCAACAAATCTGTTGAGTATGACCCCCTCAGTAATCAGTACATTATTACCGAAAAAATAGGTGATGACTTCTATTACCGCGCCCCAACGGTGATGTCTTACGATGAGTACCTCAAATGGAAAGCAAAGGAGCAGGAGCGTGCTTATTTTGAACGTTTAGCAGGTTTGAGTAAGCAAAATGGCGGTAATAAAACTGACCCCTTCTCAAAAATCGACTTTTCGTCATCGCAAAACAGTAAGCTCAAAATGCTTTTGAAGTCGGTGGGTGTGAACGGCAAATTGCCCGAAGTGCCTAAGCTCGACATCAAAAAGATGGGCGACAACTTAATCGGGATGATTTTTGGCGACCCGCCAACAGTTGATATTCGTCCACAAGGACAAATTGACTTGACTTTGGGCGGCGACTATCGCTACTACGCCAACCCTATTTTGCCAACTTATGCCCGTCGTACAGGCGGTTTGTTGTTCAATATGGACATTCAGATGAACGTAACAGGTAAAATTGGTGAAAAGCTGAACCTCAATACGTCATTTAACAATAAAGCAACATTTGATTTTGATAATTTAATGAAAATCAATTACAACTCAAATGTGTTCAGTGAAGACGATATCATCAAGTCAATCGAAGGCGGTAACGTCAATTTGCCGCTTCGTGGCTCGTTGATTAAAGGCAGCCAAAACCTTTTTGGTGTCAAAACAGAATTGCAATTTGGCTATTTACGTTTGACCGCTATTGCGGCTCAACAGAAGAATCGTCGCCAAAACTTAGCCATTCAAGGTGGTAGCCAAGTACAAAATTTCAATGTGCCGATTGACCAATACGATGAAAACCGTCACTTCTTTTTGACGCATTTTAACCGCAATACGTTTGAAAAAGCCTTGAAAGAACTGCCGCTTGTCAACAGTTTATTCTCCATAGATAAAATTGAAGTTTGGGTATCGAATGAGCGTAATGAAGACAAAGAGGTGCGCCAAATCGTCGCTTTTGCAGATATTGGCGAACCGACGAGGCTTAATAATCCGCAGTATATTAGGCGAAAATCGAGTGCAAGATTTTCTAATTTAGACAATGAATATCTGCCAGAAAACACGGCGAACGATTTGTATGAACGTCTGCAAGCAGATGCGGCACAAACGCGGCGTGTCGGTTCCGTCATTCGGCACATCGAGAGCAATTATAATTTGACGCAAGGGCAGGACTTCATTAAGCGTTCCGCAAAACGTTTGCAGCCTACGGAGTATCAATTTAACCCTAAATTGGGTACTTTGAGCATTAATAATGTTGACCGTCAACAGGTTTTAGGTGTGGCGTTCACGTATTTTTATAATGGACAAGGACCTTTTCAAGTCGGTGAATTTGGTCAGGACGTGCCAGCTTTTACAGGTACAGACTCTGTTTCGCAGGTTTTATTTGTCAAGTTGTTGAAAAACACCATTCAAAACCCTGTTATTCCGCTTTATGATTTGATGATGAAAAACGTCTATTCAGTCGGTGCTTATGTGACGAACCCACAGGATTTGCGCCTCGACATCGTTTATCAAGACGTGAGCGCAGACAAAGCGGACAAACGCTCTTTACCTGAATTGAGTAAAATTCCGTTATTGACGGTCATGAACCTCGACCGTTTGAATCAAGTCGGCGACCCACAACCCGATGGACAATTTGATTTTATTCCTGATGTGACCATCAACACCCGTAATGGTCGTATCATGTTTCCAAAATTAGAGCCGTTCGGTTCTTCGCTGTCTGCACGTTTGACGGAGTTGGGTATGGACCCCTCAGTAATTACGAAATATACTTATCAAGAACTGTATGACTCGACGCTTTTCCGTGCGCAAGAGCGTCAAGAGAAAAACCGTTTTATCATCAGAGGTCAAGTCAAATCAACAGCGAGTAACCGCATTCAGCTTAATGCTTTCGGTTTGCGTCCAGGTGCTGTGACAGTGACGGCGGGTTCGTTCCAACTTTTAGAAGGCGTGGATTATGCAATTGATTACGGTACTTCGACTTTGACGATTTTGAATCCCGCTTATGTCGCACCTAATATTCCTTTGAATGTCAGTTATGAAGACAATGCCTTGTTTGGTTTTCAAACCCGAACCATGTTAGGACTTCGAGCGGACTATGCCTTGAAAAAGAATTTCAATATTGGGGCGACATTTATGAACCTCTTTGAAATTCCTTATACACGTAAAGTCAATTTTGGCGACGACCCTATTAATAATAAGGTGTATGGTGCCGACATTAACTTTGCAGAGGACGCACCGTGGTTGACCAAACTGATAGATAAAATACCTTTTATCGAAACCAAAGAACCGTCGAAAATCACTTTGAGCGCAGAAGGTGCTTTGTTGCAACCGGGTCACTCGAAAGCGATTGAAGGTCCTTCGGGCGATTGTAATGAAAGCGGTGGTATCGTTTATCTCGATGACTTTGAAGGCAGTAGCTCACCCTTCTCCTTGATGTCGCAGCCAAATGCTTGGCAAATAGCGAGTGTGCCACAGAAAAATCGTTTATTCCCAGAAGCTGAGCAAGACGGTTTGGTAACAGGTTCGAACCGAGCGATGCTCAATTGGTTTCGGATTGACCAATTCGTTTTGGAACGGGGTGCGGCATCAGATAGGACAGACCCTTGTACGGCACCGATTGCTCAAACGGAGGTTTTCCCGAATCGTGACCCTTTGCAAAACGGTGGTTTGAGCAACTATTTACCAACGTTTGACTTAAATTATTATCCAAGTGAGCGTGGTCCTTACAATTTCGATGCACCTCCTGGCTCTCCTCGAACACCTTATGCAGCAGGTTTGCGTGGCGATGGCAATTTGAATGCGCCTGAAACACGTTGGGCAGGTATTATGCGCGGCTTGACAACAACAGATTTTGAGCAATCGAATGTGGAATATGTGGATTTTTGGGTACTTGACCCTTTCTTAAAAAATCCTAATCCGAATGAGAATGCGGGTACGATGTACATTCACTTGGGCGATGTTTCAGAAGATATTTTGAAAGATGGTCGTAAGGCTTACGAAAACGGTTTGCCATCACCTGAAAACCCCGATTTTAAAACAGACAAATCGCCATGGGGCATTGTGCCACGTACAGAAATTCCGTTGCCTAACTCATTTTCAGCTTCTGATGCAGCACGTGAAGCACAGGATGTGGGTCTCGATGGTATGAAAGACGACGCAGAAAAAAGCTTTTACAGCGATTGGTTGTCTAAATTCAGTCCGATTCCAGCGAAAATTGCGGCTGACCCTGCCAATGATAACTTCACATATTATAACGATGAAGGGGCTTATCCGAGAGGAACGCCTGTTTTAGAAAGGTATAAAAGATTTAATGGTTTGCAAGGCAACTCTGCATCAAATGCAGGTTCTCAAATCCAATCGGCGACGAATTTACCCGATGCTGAGGACATCAACCGTGACAACTCTTTCGAGGAAAACGAAGCCTATTTCTCTTACAAAATACCGATTTCAAGAGCCGCTTTCAATCCTTTGACCAATAAGTATTATATCGAAAATACGCCAGACCCGAATGGTAGTGGACGTATTTGGCATCATTTCCGCGTGCCAATTGATGCTTTTGATTCAAAACATGGTGCGATAAATGACTTCCGTTCCATTCGTTTTATGCGTATCGTGGTCAAGGATTTTGTGCAGCCTGTTTGTCTTCGTTTTGCAAAATTAGACCTTATCCGCAACCAATGGCGGCGTTATAAGAGACCCCTCAGTATAGACGGCGTGGACATATTAAATCGTGCGGACAACAGTGCGATGGAGCTTGTTTCTGTCAATTTGGAAGAAAATTCAAAGAAAAAACCGTTCAATTACGTCATTCCGCCTTGTATTCAGCGTGAAGTTATTCCAAATGCCTTTGCGGCAAATGCCCGTCAAAACGAGCAGGCTTTGGGTATTCGAATGCTGAATTTGTTACCAAACGTACCACGTGCAGCCTTCAAATTGTTCAGCTCAGATATGCGTATTTATGAGCGTCTCAAAATGTTTGTTCACGCAGAACAAGCAGATGGTCGGACGGTTTTAAATGATAAAATGAGTATTTTCATGCGTATTGGTTCCGATTTTGAGCGCAACTACTACGAATATGAGATTCCACTCAAAATGTCGGATGAATCAACATTACCCGCTTCAAATACCACAGATGCGTATAAAGAAGCCGTTTGGTTGAAAGATAATAAATTCGATTTCCCCCTCAGTCTATTGACTAAAGTAAAGACAGAACGGAATGCAAAAAATGCGGATTTAGGTAAAATATATGCCATCGTCAGTTCCGAAAATGCGGCTCACCGTGTCAAGGTAATTGGTAATCCTGATATTGGTTCTGTCAAAGGCATCATGGTCGGTGTTTACAACAAAGACCGTGTGCCACACGACCTTGAATTGTGGATCAATGAGTTGCGTATGACGGGTCTGAATGAAAATGCAGGCGGTGCCGCGATTGCTCGTGTGGATTTTAAAATGGCAGATTTTGGTAATTTGAGTCTTTCTGGAAATTATCTCGGTGTCGGTTATGGCGCAATTGACCAACGTGTGACGCAACGGAGTCGTGAGCAAGTCATAGAGGCTGGTTTGAATGGTAACTTTGAATTGGGTAAGTTTTTCAATCCTAAAATTGGCTTGCATATACCTTTCAATGTCCAATATTCAAACAATACCAGAACGCCAGAGTATGACCCTTACGATTTGGACATCAAGTTGAAGGATAAATTAAAATCACAAATTGATGGTGATAAACGTGCTAAAATCAAAGACGCCGCTCAAACTGTTCAAATCATCAAAGGGTATTCGTTCAACAATGTCCGCAAAGACCGTACAGGTACAAGCGACCGCAAACCTGCACCTTGGGATATTGAGAATTTTGCCGTTTCGTATGCCAACACAACCGTTGACCTTCATGACCCGCTTGTAGAAAGTGATGCCAAAGAGAATAAAAAAGGTAGTCTGGATTACAACTACTCGCGTGAACCACTTTACCTCACGCCATTCAAACGATTGGTTAAAAATCCAAACGTTGAGAAATATACGAAATTGATTACAGAGATTAATTTCAATCCGATTCCGAATAATTTCGGTTTTAATACTATTCTCGACCGTCAATTGAACATAACAAAATACCGTTTCTCTGGTGATGATGATGCCTACAACACGTTTTATATACGTCGTTTCAGTTGGGATAGAAACTACAATTTGCAATGGGATTTGACCCGTTCTTTGAAGTTGAATTTTGATGCCAAGAACTTTTCGATTGTAGATGAATTACCTGACTACGACCAACTCGGTCAACAGGTTGACCCGGACGCACAACGCAAGTTTTTGTCTGATAATCTTAAAAACTTCGGGCGTACCAAGCGTTATGACCATAATATCAACGTGAACTATACTGTTCCGACACGGAACATTCCTTATTTAGATTGGGTGCAGTTACGTGGTACATTCACTTCATCGTATGGTTGGGAAGCTGCTGCATTGGGTTTTGAAGGTATTGGCAATAATATCAACAACAAACAAGCGCGACAGGTGAATGCGGATATGAATTTTACGCAGTTGTACAATCAATTCAAGTATTTGCGTAAAATTCAAGAGCCTCTTTTCAAACCTAAAACCGATAAGAAGAAAACGCGTACAAAACCAGGTCTTGGAGACCCCTCAGTAAAATTGCCTTCTGACATGGCTTCTGACACCACAAAAGGTAAAAAGAAGAAGAAGGAAATAAAAGACTACGAGCCTTCGGGTGTTGAAAAAATCGTCATTCGTCCACTTTTGTTGCTACGCAATGCCCGTTTGAATTATACAGAACAATACAACTCGTTTGTGCCAGGCTTTACGCCACAAGCACGCCTGTTTGGTATGTCCGATTTGTCTCGTCCGGGTTGGGATTATGTATTAGGCTATCGCCAATCAGATGATAATTGGCTCGACGATGCGGGTGCAAGAACATGGATTTCAAGGGATATTCGACAGGTAAGACCGACTTTGAACAATTATTCGCAGCAAATTGATGCGCGTATAACAGTTGAACCATTCACCGATTTCCGTGTAGATATTGATTTAAATAAAAATTACATAAAAAATCAATCACAGGAGTATCGCGATACAACAGGCAATTTTGGACAGCTTGTTCATGCCAATCGTTTCGATGAAGGTTCTTACAATATTTCATATTTTACATTGAATACGTTCTTTAGCAATATTAATGATGTTTTCCAAACATTTAGTCAAAACCGCGAAGTCATGTCGCAGATTCTCGGTGGCAACAATCCTGCTCATCCCGAGTTTCCAACATATCGTCAAGGCTTCGGACCGACGAACCAAGACGTTGTTGTGCCCGCTTTCATTGCGGCTTATACGGGACGTGATGTTCGGACATCAAATCGCAATTTGTTCAATGAACGCCCCTCAGTAAACTGGCGTTTGTCGTACAATGGTTTGGCTAAATTGCCTGGTTTAAAAGACAAGTTTAACAATATCAGTATCACACACGGCTATAAATCGTCTTTAACGGTCAATTCATATCGGACTTCACAGTTCTATGATATCGCACAGCCGCAAAAATCTCGTATCGGTTCGCCTTATGAGTATTATTCGCAGTACGATATTCCTGTTGTGGCTATTTCAGAGCAGTTTTCACCGCTTTTGGGCATAGATATGAGTTTCAAATCAGGTGCAAATTTTGGGGTGCAATACCGCAAGAGTCGCAACTTGGCTTTGAGTTTATCGGATACACGTTTACAAGAAACAAAAACATCTGAAATTCAAATCAAATTCGGACACCGCATCAAAAATGTCTATATCAAAATGCTCGACATTAATTTTGATGGCAAAGCAAAGAAAAAGCCTGTCAAAAAGAAAGACGAAGACTTGACAGCCCCATCGGGCGACCCAACAGCAGACCCAAAAGCGAAGAAGAAAAAAGAACCAAAACCTAAAAGAGGCAATGATTTGGTCTTGAATTTTGACCTTTCTTTCCGCGATGATATTACTGAAAATCATCTTTTAGGTCAAGGAACGGACGTACCTTCACGTGGTTCTCAAACGTTTAGATTATCGCCTTCGGCAACTTATACGATAAACAAACGCCTCGATTTGCGTTTTTATGTGGACTACAACCGCATCATACCTTATACCACAGCCGCGTTCCCTTCGACAACGGCTACAGGTGGTTTTGTTGTGACGTTTAAGTTGAATTAAGGTTTTTTAAGGTTAAATAACGAAGCCCAAAGTTGAGTATGCACTTGACTTTGGGCTTTCTTTTTTTTAAGAAACTAAATAGCCGCTTTTCTTGCTTTTATTAAAAAGAGCCTTGAAAACTGTTCAAAGGATATGTTAAAATTGTAAAACGAGTTTAAATAAATAAATTTTAACACTTTTAACACAATACTTCTAAGAATTAAAATAGTCTTAACTACATATCTTGTCAAAATGCCGTAATTTTATGGTGTGATTAAAAAACACTTATGTACAAGTCTTCCTTATACTTTTAAAACTTTGTGTCAGATGAAAAAATGGATATTTTTAGCAACAATGATGACGCTGATGTCGCTCTCTGTCAAAGCTCAATTTGATGATGTGTATTACGACCCAGCGAAAGATAGCCGCCCGACGGCAACCACGACACGCAGCCAATCGCCGCAACCTCGTTACGCCGATAACAGCGCACAATCGAGTAACGACGATGAATATTATGATAATGGTAGCACTGGTGGCGACTATTATGAATACGATGATGACTACGACGATTATAAATACTCAACGCGTATTCGTCGTTTTCACCGCCCTTATAGGGGTTTCGATTATTATAGTGATGCTTATGTAGATTATGGTTATTATGACCCTAACTACTACAACCGTTTTGCTAACCGTGGTGTTACAATCATAGTTGGCAACGGATATTGGAATCGTTGGAACAGCTACAACCGCTGGAACAACTGGTCTTGGTTCAACAACTACTGGGACGATTGGCGTTATTCAAGCTACGGTTTCTGCAATCCGAACTATTACGCGAGTTCCTTCTATCCGTCTTGGGGTTATTCGCCTTATGGATACAGCGGTTATAACGGCTATTATGATGCTTTTGGCTACAACAGTGGTTATGGTTATAACAATTATTATAACTACAATAACTACGGTAATTACTACAATCCTTATCAAACAGGGCGAACAAATGTGACCACTGTTGGCAATAAATATTATGCCCCACGTAATAGTGGTGGCGCAATACGTGAGGTTACAGGTCCAAGCGGTCAAGCGACAACAGGCAGACGTGGTGATGTTGGCAATGGCAACATCAATCCAACACGGAATAACACACCAGTTCGTACAGATGTCAAAAAAGAAGCAATCGGTGATGGTGGCATTACACCCAGAAATGGTAGCAGCATAACGCCTACAAAACGCTATGATCCTATTTCATCTGACGTACGTACTGAGGGGGTCATTGACCGTCCAACACGTACAACAGAACGCCCGACGCCAAGCTACGACCGTCCACAACGGACAGATGTACCAAATACGGATCGCCCAACACGCACAACAGAGCGTCCAACACCGAGTTATGACCGTCCGCAACGTACAGATGTACCAAGTAATGACCGTCCAACCCGGACTTATGACCGTCCTGTACCGAATTACGATCGTCCGCAACGTACAGAAGCACCAAGTAATGACCGCCCAACGCGGACTTACGAGCGTCCTGCACCGAACTACGACCGTCCACAAAGGTCTGAAATGCCAAGGAGTGAACCATCACGTTCAATACCACATTATGAGGCGCCACGTCAAGAGTCTCCACGTTATGAAGCACCGCGCCAAGAGTCACGCAGTTACTCGCCACCCGCAAGTAATAATAGTCCTGCACCGGCGGCTGCACCTTCTCGAAGCGAAAATAATAGCGGTGGCAGTACGAGTTCACCACGTAGAGGTAATTGATTGTATTTCAATTAGTTAAATAGGAATATATTAGGCGGGTGTCACTCTGCTCCCGCCTTTTTTATGCCAAAAATTAAGTTATCTCTCTCCGTTTACCCCCTCAGTATTTTTACTTTTTAATCTTAAAATATCAACTGTTATGAAAAAAGCTATCTTAATATTCGTTTCTATTTTATCCTTATACACCTTAAAAGCCCAAGTCGCTTCCGACGCATTGCGCTATTCCTACATCCCTCAGTATGGCGGCACAGCCCGAGCCATAGGTGTCGGCGGCTCGATGGGAGCTATTGGTGGTGACTTTTCGACCCTCTCAACCAATCCAGCAGGTTTGGCGACTTATAGGAGTGGTGAGTTTATCTTTTCACCTTCGTTTCATGGCGCAAAAACGACCTCTTTGTTAGAAAATAGTGGAAAAGATGCAGCGACACAGCGTTTCACTAAGTTTTCATTAGACAATCTCGGTCTGGTTTTCAGCAATGACGGCAATCCTTCATCGAAATGGAAAACACGAAATTTTGCCATTGGCTTCAATAAGCTTCAAGATTTTAGTAGCAACTTGTTTTATGAAGGCACGACAACTGGCTCAATCACTGCCCGTTTCCGTGACCAAGCCAATATTGAAGGTCTCGATGCTTTTGAAAGCAAATTAGCAGACTCAACTGGTGCGATTTATACAAAAACTGTCAACAATGTGCGCAAATACACCACCGATTTCGATTTAAACCCTGCCGCAGGTGTTTACAAAAGTCAAGTGATTGAAACCAGAGGTGGCATCAACGAAATGGTAATATCTTACGCTGGCAATTATGATGAAAAGCTGCAAATAGGGGGCACCATCGGCATCCCTTTCCTCCGTTTTACAGAAACAAAAATCTATAACGAAGACGATACGCGCAAAGAAGTACCGTTTTTTGAAAAACTACAATTCGACCAAAGTTTGATAACAACAGGTGTTGGTATCAATGCCAAAATAGGGGCTATTGTGCGCCCAACACAATCCATTCGCTTGGGTTTTGCGGTTCATACACCAACGAGGTATCAGATGAGCGATAGCTACAACAATAAACTCTATTACGTTTATACCGATAGTTTGCGTTACAGTTCAGAAGCCGCATCGCCCGATGGAGAGTTTAAATATAAACTCGCAACGCCTTGGCGTTTTATCGGTAGCGCAGGTTTTGTTATTGGAAAATCAGGCTTTTTAAGTGCCGATGTGGAATGGGCAGATTACAGTAAATCAAATTTTATTCTTGAAAAAGAGTATGTAGTGAATCAAAATGATGTCAATGCGCAAATCACGAGTCGTTATAAAAATGCCTTAAACATCCGTTTTGGCGGTGAATATGTTTACGATATTTTCCGTTTCCGTGCAGGTGCGGGTCTAAATGGTTCGCCACGTCAAGACAAAGATTTTTGGAATACAACTTTAAATGCTGGTGTAGGGCTTCGTGGTCGTCATTTTTTTATGGATTTTGCGTGGCAACAACGGACTCAAAAGGAGAACTATACGCCATATAAAGTGCTTGTTGCACAAGCCAATTTGGAGCAAAAAGTCACCAATGCCTACACTTACAACGATTATGTGTTGACTTTCGGCATTAAATTTTGACCCCCTCAGTAAAAACAGTCTTTTTTCTATTAAAAAAATATTAAGTTTGTCACCCTTTGTCTGATACGCAACGTAGAAGACAAAGGGTTTAATTTTTTAGCTAACAAAAATAAAATCAAAAGTTTATGGGAATTGAATTGCAAAACGGCACAACCAACAAACGCCGTAAAGAATGGACGAAAATGAAAGGCGAAAATGCTTGGACAATGTTTAAAGTCATGGCTGAATTTGTTGATGGTTTTGAAAAACTGAATACGATCGGTCCGTGTGTCTCTATATTTGGTTCGGCACGTACAAAACCTGACCACCCACATTATAAAAAAGCGATTGACATTGCGCGACGTTTCACCGAAGAAGGGTATGGCATCATCACAGGTGGTGGTCCCGGTGTCATGGAAGCGGGTAATAAAGGTGCTAAAATATCAGGTGGTACTTCCGTTGGATTAAATATTGAACTGCCTTTCGAGCAACACCACAACCCTTATATTGACGACGACAAGAGTTTAGACCACCGCTATTTTTTCGTTCGTAAAGTCATGTTTGTCAAATATGCACAAGCTTTTGTCGTCCTTCCGGGCGGTTTCGGAACGATGGATGAATTGTTTGAGGTCTTAACATTGATTCAAACAGGTAAAATTACCCGTGTGCCGATTGTTTTAGTAGGTACAAGTTTTTGGAATGGACTACGTGGTTGGATTAATGATATCATGCTCGAACAAGAAGGCAATATCAATCTAAAAGACTTAGACCTTTTTCTTATAACCGATGACATCGAAGAAACGGTGCAATACGTTAACGATTTTTATTCTGCCGAAAGTTCGAATAATAAATTAGCACCTAATTATGAGTTATAAATTGTTAAATAAGTAGTTGAGTTGAAATAATCGGGAAAACGTTGCGAAGGTTCGAACCTTCGCAACGTTGCTATTTGTTGAAAATCAATCATTTACCCCCCTCAGTATAAAACACTTTTTAAGGTGTTATTCCTTGAATTTTGTCCATTAGTTCTTCACATTTTGCCCTTTGCCTTTTACTTCTTGCCTTTGCTCTTTGTACTTTGCTCCTTGCATTTCGTGTTTTGCACTTTTTTTTTGTTTTTTTATCTAATTTAGCGGCTGAAATACTGTAATACTCTATTTTCATAATATCCAACACTCAATAGCCGTGGCAGAACAAAAAAAATATCGTGTCAGTCGTCGAAAAGTAGGTAGCGTCGCTTTGGGTTTTCTCATGGTCGTCCTCATTTTGTTTTTTGTACTCCGCAAAAAAAGTAGTTCTGTCAAAGAGATTCTTGTTGACATTACCCATTTGTCAGATGGAGAAAGCGATTTCATCAAGGAAAAAGACATTCAACTCATCATAAAACGAGCTTTTGAAGCAGATTTGTCCGTTTCAAAAGTCGGGGCTGTTGATGTCAAACGCGTTGAAGCCGTTTTGGAAACCGACCCTTTTGTTGAAAATGCTGAAGCCTATATTGATGCGTCGAGCAACCTCAACATTAAAATAACGCAACGTGAACCCATTTTGCGCGTCATTGACAACAATGGCTTGAATTATTACCTCGACAAAAACGGTATTCGGATGCCTTTGTCAAAATATTTTTCAGCGCGTGTACCTATCGTGACGGGCGCGGTTCCACCTCATGTCAACGATTTTTTGTTGCGTAAAAAATATGGTTTGAAAGATGTCTTTTTACTCGTTCAAAGATTGAATGCTGACCCATTTTTTGCGCCCATGGTTCAACAAATCGTAATGGATGCTTCTGGAGAATTTACTTTGATACCTATTTTGGGCGATCAAAAAATACGGATTGGTACGCTCGATGACCTCGATGAAAAATTAGAACGCCTTAAAACATTCTACAAAGAAGCCATGCCTTATGAAGGCTGGAAAACCTATCGGTCGATTTCGGTTAAATATAAAAACCAGATTGTTTGTAAGAAAAAGTAATAAATATCAAAAATGGCATCAGAACTTAAGAACTTGTCGCACTACGACGACTCAAACATCCCTTCAGCAAAAGATATGACTTTTGGTATAGTTGTGTCTGATTGGAATGAACACATCACCCACACGCTCTATGAAGGCTGCTTAGAGACTTTGAAAAAACATGGTGTGGCAGAAGATAAAATTTATCTCACTCAAGTACCGGGCACATTCGAGCTGCCTGTGGCGGCGCGTTTATTGGCGGGGCAGTACCCCTCAGTAGATGCGGTGATTTGTTTGGGTTGCGTCATCAAAGGAGAGACAAAACATGACGAGTATATCAATCTGTCAGTCGCTAATGCTTTGCAAAACCTTTCGATTACGATGAGTAAACCTTTCATTTTTGGCGTTCTGACTCCTAATACTGAACAGCAAGCTATTGACCGCGCAGGTGGCAAACATGGTAACAAAGGTGTTGAAGCGGCTGTAACGGCTATACGTATGGGTGCTTTAAAGCAGGATCTTTTAGGTCGAAAAAAAGGAAAAATCGGATTTTAGGGATTTTATCATCATTGGGTTTCGGATTTTTTTCAAAAAATATTTTTATGCTGTCTTTTAATTTTCCTTTTGTG
>JAYTMI010000204.1:0-2818 GCA_043728625.1 Saprospiraceae bacterium
GGCATATTATTAGTTCCAAATTCACGTATAAACAATTGATATACAAAGGCTGCCTCGTTGCTTGTACGTCCCGAAGTATAAAAAATCGCTTCGTTTGGACTGGGCAAATTATTAAGATGTGTGGCAATAGTCGAAAATGCATCCGCCCAACTGATTGGCTCGTAATTATTTCCCCTCAGTATCATCGGCTCTGTCAACCGTCCGCTTTTGCCAATATCGTAATCTGACCATTTTGACAACTCTTGAACGGTGTGTTTTTTAAAAAAATCAGCATTCAATCGTTTATTTGTCGCTTCTTCGGTAATGGCTTTCATGCCATTTTCGCAATATTCGCCCAATTTTGAACGGTCGTCGTCGGGGTCTGGCCAAGCACAACCGGGACAGTCGAAGCCACCTTTTTGATTGATTTTGAACATCGTTTTCACCGCATCGCCTGTATTCATCCATTTAAAAGCATGTTGCACCGACGAAACAATCGCACGAACACCAACAGCTTTCAATGCTCTTTTGCCGATTTTTAAACCTGTTAAATGTTCAGGTGTGAGGGCTTCAGTTCCGTCGTTGACGGTTTTTTCGAGAACGACGATGTTATGATTTTTTTCTTCCATTTTATATCGTAGCACGGGTTTCAACCCGTTAATTTAGTTATATCACGAGTTAAAACCCGTTAATTTAATTATATCACGAGTTAAAACTCGTCAATTTAGTTACATTACGGGTTAAAACCCGTTATACGTTGTGCACCCACATACACATTGAAACGCCCATCGCGTAGAAAACCAACGAGCGTCATATTATTATCGTCTGCCAATTCAACAGCTAAACTTGATGGTGCGCCAACGGCTGCTAAAATCGGAATACCTGCCATCATTGCTTTTTGTATCAACTCAAAACTCACACGTCCACTGACCAATAAAATATGGTTTTTTAAAGGCAACAATTCTTTTTGTAATGCCCAACCAATGAGTTTATCAAGCGCATTGTGTCTGCCAACATCTTCACATACTTTTAAAAGCGTTCCTTCCGTATCAAAAAGTCCAGATGCGTGAATGCCACCTGTTGAATCAAAAACGGATTGTGCTGCCCTTAATTTTTGGGTTAGCTCGAATAATACGTTTTTTGAAACAATAGGTTTATCTGGATTTAACAAAAAACAAGAAGTTGTCGAGACCGCTTCAATAGAACTTTTGCCACAAACACCACAACTTGATGTGGTATAAAAATGTCGATTCAAACGGTCAATATCAAAAGACAGTGATTCATTCAAATCAATTAACAATTTATTTTCGCTTAAAAAACGTGCATTGATGACATCTTTTTTATCAGAAATGACCCCCTCAGTAAAAAGGAAGCCAATAGCCAAATCCACATCTTGTTCAGGCGTGCGCATCGTCACTGCAATTGTTTGCCGTTGCCGTTTACTTGCTGAACCAAAACCGATGAGGATTTCAAGTGGTTCTTCGGCAGCGAGGTAGTCTTCGCACAAAATGCCCCCCTCAGTATCTACACGCCAAATCGGTAGTGAGCGCATGTATTTTTTGATATTAGGTATTGTCGTCAAAAGAATGATAAATTATGAATAATAAATGATGAATTTGCGAAATGTTGATTTCCAATAATTTGTAAATTTATAATTTATCATTCATCATTTCCTAAGTCATTGGCAAATATAAGAAAAAGGAATTTTGAAGCCTTTTTATTTAATTTTAAGTTAATCCTTTCTTTATCAAACCTTACCTTTAACATTTGTTCATTCGCTTTTTAGGTTGATAAAAAATTAAAATAAGATGACAACCTATTGACTATCAAACCGTTAAAAACACACCCCTCAGTATAAACGTCTTTCATATTGTTAAATTCACAATTCATTATCATTTTAAAAATCAAAACAGAACGCTTACTTTTGAGCAAAAATCCACTTTAATATGAAAAAAACTTTCCGTTTACTCATTTCTTTTATGCTTTTTTTGACCACGCTGATACCCGCTTCAGGTCAAAATGCTGCGCAAAACGCGACAACTACTATACAACATTTCGATGAACCAAAGGGTTATATGACGCTTGGTTTAGACATTGGTTTGTCCTATCAATCGAGCGATGTCAAATCTGCTTTCGGTGGTTGGGGCATTGGTGTGACATTAGAAAAAAACCTTTTGCACAATGCGGGCGGTGCGGCCGACTTTGGCGTGCGTGGTCGCTTAATGTATGCTAAGTCATTGGGTTTCAATACGTCTCCCTCCACAGGCGTTTCTGGCAATCCTGCTGTCAATGGCACTTACAACCCAACGGTGAACTACAAAAGTAATGGTTCATACTACGCAAATTATAAAACTGACCAAGCGGAATTAGGTATTGAAGGCGTTATTACGCTGAATCGTTTGCGTGAACGGACAGGCGTGTATGCCACTCTTTTCGGTGGTTTGGGTTTGGATTATTACAATGTCAAAATTGACCAACTCAATGGCAGCAATCAAAAATATGATTATTCAACTTTGAAAAACCCAACAGTTGCCGATGTCAAAGGATTATTGGATGGGACATTTGAAACAAAAGCCGAAGGTTCGGATACCGCAAACATTAATTTTATGCCTAATTTAGGCATCGAATTGGGTTACCATTTTTCACCGCGTTTTATGGTCGTTTTGGGCCATAAATTCACTTTTTCAAAAACCGATTTGCTTGATGGACAACGTTGGAAAGACAACACTACCTTCACAGCACAAAACGATATTCACCACTATACCAACCTACAATTCAAGTGGATTTTGGGCAAAAGCAAACGTCAAGTTTACGATGGTGACCCGCCAAAAGTAACGAT
>JAYTMI010000205.1:0-1684 GCA_043728625.1 Saprospiraceae bacterium
ATTCGCCCAAAATAATAACAATAGGCGTGTACTACTTTTTACAGATACCCAAAGCAACCCTACGTGGATGCAACAAAAACAAATATTAGAATCTAATGAAGCGGGTTGCTTAGATAGGGATATTGTCATCGAAACTTATGTTTTGAACAAAACGGGTAAAACGGTTTTGACAAAATATAATATCTCATCCGTTCCGTTTACTTTTTTATTGATAGGGAAAGATGGGCATGTGGCTTTGCGTTCATTCAAAACTGTTCCCAATGCGCAACTTTTCGCATTGATTGATGGAATGCCGATGCGGAGAGATGAGATGAGGCGGAAACGGCATTAAATATATTGCGTTTTAATGCTACCCATTCCGCCACTCACTCGGCGTTTGATTGGTTTTTTGTTTAAAAAAAGTTGTGAAATAACTCGGGTTGTTGAAGCCTGTTTCATAAGCGATTTCTGCGATTGTTTTGTCTGAATTGGTCAATAAAGCCTTTGCTTTTTGTAGTTTGAAATCAGCAATATAATCACTCACATTTTTATTGGTCAATGCTGATATTTTTCTGAATAATTGGACACGAGACATACCCAATTCGTGGCTCAATTTTTCAACAGACAAAGTGCTGTCTCCTAAATTTTTTTCAATTAAAGCTTCAAATTCGATTAAAAACTTGCGTTCACCCTTCAAAACATGCGTTGGATTCGTGATTTCGTTGGTAAAACGTCGCCGCATACGGTCTCGGTTTTCTATCAGTCCTTTAATGCGTTCTTCTAATAAATGTTGATTAAAAGGCTTAGGCATATAGGCATCCGCACCTGCCTTTGTGCCTTCAATTTGGCTTTCCATCTGACCCTTTGCCGTCAATAGAATGACGGGAATATGTGAAGTCCTAAAGTCATTTTTCACCTTTTGAGTCAACGTAAAACCATCCATACCAGGCAACATAACATCGCTGATAATCAGGTCGGGAATATGTGCAAGAATTGCCTCCCATCCTTTTTCAGCTGTTTCAAGAGCGACAATATTGTATTTTTTGCTTAGTTTTTGATTTAAAAAGGCATTCAAATCGGTATTGTCTTCAATAAGGACTATTGTATTCTCAAAATACTGAGGGGGGGTATTTGAAGCATTCGTTTCTGTTTCAACCGTTTCGATGATGTGGTTAAAATGCGGTTGAATTGTTTCAGACGTTTGTTCAGACATCCATTCTGGTTGATTAAAAGGTAAAACAATTTTGAAAGTTGTCCCATGTCCTTTTTCAGATTCTAAACGAATTTCACCTTTATGCAAAACAACAAACTCATGTGACAAAGCCAAACCTAAACCACTACCCAATGACATATTTTGGCTACCTCGATAGAACAAATCGAAGGCGTGTTCACGTTCCTCTGCGCTCATTCCGATACCGTTGTCGGTGACGACAATTTCGATTTTATCCAAATTTTTCAACAAAGAAATATGAATCAAGCCGCCTTGTGGCGTGTATTTGAAGGCATTTGAAATGATATTGAACAGCACTTTATCCAATTTTTCTGCATCAAACCCAAAAGGCAGTTCTGAGAAGGGACATAAGAATTGTAAATCAATGTTTAGACTCTTAGCTTTCATATTAAAATCGCTCACGATGTCCTTGATAAAAGCGACCAAATCGGCTTGATGGGCTTCTAAGGTCATTTTCCCTGAATCAATTTTTCG
>JAYTMI010000206.1:0-4020 GCA_043728625.1 Saprospiraceae bacterium
TAATATCATGCACGCTGACACGGCGGGCACTAAAACAAGCCTTGCCTATATGTACTGGCGCGAAACAGGCGACTTATCGGTCTGGAAAGGTATTGTTCAAGACTCTATTGTGATGAATCTGGACGATATGGCTTGTGTGGGTTGTGTCAATAACATCATTTTGTCCTCTACGATTGGTCGAAATAAAAGCCTTATTTCAGGCGATGTGGTTAAAACATTGATAGAAGCAACCGTCGAATTTACAGAAAGAATGCGGACTTTTGGTATTCCGATTCACTTGGCAGGTGGCGAAACGGCTGATGTGGGTGATATTGTTCGGACGATAGATGTGGGTTATACGGCATTTGCCCGTATGAAACGCAAAGAATTAATCGTCAATGATGTTCAAGCGGGCGATGTTATTGTTGGTTTTTCATCTTACGGACAGTCAACCTATGAAGACGCATACAATGGCGGCATGGGCAGCAATGGTTTGACTTCGGCGCGGCATGATGTATTAAGCTCTATTTACAGGTCAAAATATCCTGAATCTTATGCACCTGAAACGCCGATATCCGTTGTTTATACAGGAAATAAAATATTGACCGATACGTTAGAGATTAATAATCAATCTATTACGATTGGAAAATTGTTATTATCACCAACACGTACTTACATGCCTTTGCTTAAAGAAATATTGAAAAATACTGAGGGGGGTAAAATACATGGCATCATTCACAACACAGGCGGTGGTCAAACTAAGGCGTTGAAATTTGTAAAAAACAAACATATTATCAAAAACAATCTTTTTGACGTGCCACTTTTGTTCAAAATGATACAGTCTGAATCAGCGACCGAATGGCACGAAATGTATCAAGTCTTTAATATGGGTCATCGCTTAGAAATATATTGTGATGAAAAAATAGCTGAAAGTTTGGTTGCCGTAGGTAAAATGTTTAATATTGATGCCCAAATAATTGGTTATGTTAAAGATAATACTGAGGGGAAAGAGAGCCTAACGATTGATTCAAAGCAAGGAACGTTTGAATATTAATTTATAATGGATAGTTGATAATGGATATTGGTCTTAACATTATCCATTATAAACTATCCATTACAAAAAACAGCTTTTGCAACAAAACCTTATTACAAGAAAAAACGCACTTACAGTTTTTTTTTCAAAATACCGAACCATGTCCGTGTTATTGAGAAAACACTTTACAACTCTATTATTGATAATAACATGTTGTTGTTTCGTTACTTCGACCAATGCTCAAAGTGATGCGATTATCGTTGGAAAGGTTGACTCGCCGCTGTCTCGTGTTATTCGTTTTGAATACAAACGCAATCATTTTTCGCTCGAAGAGGGTAGTTTTGAAGCCATTTTGGACACAAACAACGTTTTTGCGATAAAAGTCAAACTCGATGAACCGCGTGCTATATTTTGTAACTATCGTGAAAATGCTGTCAAATTGTATGTAGCTCCGGGCGATACGCTCAAAATGCGATTTTCGGGTGATAACCTTTTAAACACGGTTTCTTTTGATGGTAATGCGGCGGCTCACAACACTTATTTAGTTAAAAATCAAATAACTTTCTCCGACTGGCTCAACGAAAGTCCATTAGAAAAAGCCCGAATTGAAAAAGGTTCGAGAGCTTATTTGGCTTACGTTGACAGTGTTTTCCTTGAAAAACGCAGCTTTTACGACACTTATCCCTTTGCCCAGAAAGCAAATTTTACAAACGATTTCCTTGAATTTGCGACCAATGACATCAATTATTGGCGTGCTTATGAACTGATGCTGTATGTAAAAACCTATGGTTTGAACAATAAGGATTCAATTCGAATCATTGACGATAGCTATTTCAATTTCACTTTAGAGACTGACAATATTTATTATAAAGCCTTGAACAATGAATATTATCTCCAATATCTCGATTTGTATCTGAGTTATTTGGGGCATAAAAAAGGTTTAGGAAATAATGAGTCCTTGAAGGTTGTTGAAGAAAAAAACGTCTTTGTTAAAGTGGTCAAGCCCAAACATCAAAATTTACGGGTGCTTGAAGAGCCTTATTTGTCAAGAGATGTTGTGTCGTGGTTAGCACCCAATGAAGAAGCGATTTATCAGAACCTTTTGACAAGTGAAAAATTTAATTACGTCGGTGAAGACTCTACTTTTGAAGATATTTTCTTGAAAATAAAAACGAATACGGGTAAATCGGGTTGGATTCCGCAATCAGCCGTTAATATATATGAAAAAACTGTTGTCGAGCGTATTGTTCACAATCGGTTATGTTTTCATCCTGATGAACCTTTATGCGGTTTTGATAAATATTTGAGTGGAAAAGTCTTGTTTTTTACGGTTGCAAAAGATATTATCTACAGCAGTGTGTATGAAAATCTTGACCTTATTGATGTGCGCGTTAAAAAGTATATTGAACAAAATCTGGATCACAACAACTACAATGATATACTACGCAAAACTCAAGATTTGGCTTTTGAAGACCGCACAAAAGGCATACATCGCTTGAATATTCCGCCGAGTTGCGATATCGGGGAATATTGGAGAGACCGAATTTATTATGCCAGAAATTTGGGTAAACTGCGTCCACAAAACGCAAATTTAGATTTCCCTGATGTGGTCGTTGATTATAACGGACCTATTGCAAAAGACAAGAAAAATGTTGAAAAGCGTACCGAAACTATGCCCCCACCTATCTTAATCACAGAACCTAAACCTGTTGAAACAAAAACTGAAAACATAACATTACCAGCCGTTGTCATTGAAACGAAATCAGTGGAAACGAAAGTTGAAAATACGACACCGCCTGTTGTAAATACGGAAACGAAAACTGTTGAAACGAAAGTTGAAAATACGACACCGCCTGTTGTAAACACGGAAACGAAACCCGTTCAACCGAAGGTTGAACCTACTAATACTGAGGGAGGGCAACCACAAATCAAATTTACACCTGGAGATGATAAACGCAAATTGGAATTTAATACAGCAGCTGGCTATATTCCTTTAGAAGATTATGACCCAACAGGTAAACCGTTGATATTCAAAGGGATGGTTATCAATGAATACATTACGCCTTTTGAATTTACAGATATTGACAAAAACCCGATTCGCCAACAAGATTTTGTCGGTAAAGTTATTGTCCTCAATTTTTGGGCAACCTGGTGTAGTCCTTGCAAACCGACGATGGAATACACCCAACGTTTAGCCAATAAATACAGCGATAAAGATGTTGTTTTTATGTATGTTTCAGCCGATTCTGATGCGCCGACTTGGAAAGAATACCTCAAAGAACACCCCATGAAAGGCATTCAAGGCTTAGACGATAACCGATTGCTGCGCATCAACTTGCGTATTCAAGGCGTGCCTAATTATTTTATTGTGGACAAAACAGGGCGTGTGGCTTATAACTCCATCATACAATCGAAATTCAGTGCAGAGGAAATGATTGATATTTTGCTCAAGTCGCCTTAGGTCGTTTTGTAAAAAGAAAATGCAAAAGCCGATGCTTCACGAAGAAACATCGGCTTTTGTTACTCCGTAGGAACCCTTTTCCCCTTAATGCCGCACCACCAACTTCTTCGTCTTTACTTCCTTGCCATATTGCAGCGTCACGAAGTAAGTGCCATTCGGATAATCAACAGTTGGTATCTCTACATTGCCGACGATGGCACCCCTCAGTATGCGAGTAAAAATCACTTGTCCAGAAGCGGTTTTGGCTTCTATCGTTACGTCGGTGGGGTTTTGGAATTGATAGGTGACATTCGCTTGGTTGCGGGTCGGGTTGGGGGATACCGTGAAGCCTTGTTTGCCGAAGCTTGTGCTGTTGGACAAATCTGCATTGAATGTCGCATCAGCGTTGTTCATTTTGTCTTTTGACTTTTCGGCTGTGGCGACAGGTGGGGTGGCATTAGCCGCTACTGATGCGTTTGTTGGCATATCAGTAGGGGATTTGATACCCACCATCGAGGGCAGCAATTGTTGAATGGCTGCGCCTTTATCGTTGGCGATTGTATAGACG
>JAYTMI010000207.1:0-5915 GCA_043728625.1 Saprospiraceae bacterium
ACCGACTCACCTGCCAAAAAACGTAAAGTGATTCGCGGTGGTTCGTGGAAAGATATTGCTTATTTCTTACAAACAGGTACACGGACGTATGAATTCCAAGACACAACTAAGTCTTACATTGGTTTCCGTTGCGCATTGACATTCTTAGGTCGTTCAATCAACGATTTTTAACAAAAAGCGAACATTAAATACTGAGGAGTCCTTTTTAAGTACCCCTCAGTATCCGACTAAATACTCAAGGCAATACTCGCCTTTTTGTACTAAAACAATATCAAACTGTGTATTCTTCGATTTTCAACAATGCTTTTTTGTAAATCGCATATAGTTGAGTCCTTCTTTATTTGGAATTAAAAAATCAAAAAAATATTTTCTTAACCTTTTTTCTAAAGTAAAAAAACAATGAGTTTCGTCAAATCAAAGGGTTTTAAGTATCTTAAAAACTTAATCATTGGTGTCGGTGCCGCTATCGTTTTGATGGGTGCTTTATTCAAAATTGAAAGTTGGGCTTATGCATCAGAAATGCTTATCTTAGGTCTGTCTGTTGAGGCGGGTTTATTTTTAATGCTTGGTATATTAGGACCAGAACCCGATTACTATTGGGATAAAATTATTCCAGGTCTTGCTGACTACAATTCTAAATTAGGTCCTATCGAATTAGGTGGTGCAGGTGCTTCTCATCAGCCACAATTGCCAGGTTTGAACGGCGAAATCGTTGAAAACAAATTGAGTGGTATGCTAACTGAATTGCAAGGCATGTCAAAAAGCCTTGGTTCACTCAAAGCATTGCAAGAAGTAGATTTTAGTGGTACGCAAGAGCAAATCAAAACGATGAGCAATTTCTATGCTAATCTTA
Organism: Saprospiraceae bacterium; assembly: GCA_043728625.1. GTDB lineage: Bacteria > Bacteroidota > Bacteroidia > Chitinophagales > Saprospiraceae > JAAFJT01. Next base: position 854 of record JAYTMI010000207.1, read on the forward strand.
CTGAGGCGATGGCTGATATGAACTCAGCTTCTCAAGATGTCAAAGTCTATAAAGAACAATTGGCGTCATTAAACAAAAACCTTGGTTCATTAAATGCAGTTTACGGTGGCATGCTATCTGCAATGTCAAATGTAAGCGGCAGATAATATTTGTCTTTTGTCATTTCGGCTTTCGTCATTACCCCCTCTTTATCGAATTCCGAACCCTTTCGGGAAGTATTTTGAGGTTTCTATTATTATAATGACTCGTGACAATTGCTCGATGACAAATTTTATAAACCAATTTTAAAAACTTCAAAAGGAAGAAAAAAAATGTCAATACCTAAGGAACCGCGGCAGTTAATGATTAACTTGATGTATCTCGTTCTGACCGCGATGCTTGCCTTGAACGTATCGGCGGAGATTATCAACGCATTCTATGCCTTAAATAAAGGTATGAAAAGTAGTAATGAGATTGTTGAAAAGTCGAATACGATGATTAAAAATGCGATTGACGAACAAGTCAAAGCATATACTAATCCTACCAACCAAGGCTATCAAGAAAAGGCAATGGACGCAATGAAACTCTCGAAAGAGTTTGAAAGTTATATCAATTCTATTGTTACTGAATTGACATCTCGTGCAGGTGGCATTGATCCAAAGCATACAGATGGTCGGCCTGTGCGTTATAAAGACAAAGATGTACCGACTAACTTTTTTATTAATGAAAAGAAAGGCGAAGAACTCGAGAAGAAAATTACGGAAACACGCAAAAAATTTCTCGATTTAGTAATAGATCCGATAGCTAGGAAAGACTTTGAAAAGCAAATCGCTTTGCAAGTAGATGCTATTCCATCAGACTCAAAAGCGACTAACTGGACTGATTTGAAATTCAAGCAAATGCCTGTTGCTGCAGTCATGCCAACGTTGACAAAATTTGTTTCAGATGCCAAAACATCTGAAACGGCTTTGTTGAACTATTTCTTTGGTCTTGTTGGTGGTAAACTGATTAAATTTGACCAATTCAAAGTGGCTATTGCACCTAAGAAAGCATATTTGATTCGTGGTGATAAATTTGAAGCAGATGTTTATCTTGCAGCTTATAGCTCTAATCCTGGAACTGATGTTAATATTAGCGTCAATGGTTCGGGGTTGGCTATGAAAGAAGGCGTTGCACATTATGAAACTACACCAAGCGGAATTGGTAAACAGACTGTGAAAGCAACAGCTAATATTAAAAACCCATTAACAGGTCAAACAACTACGGCTCAAGGTGAGTTTGAATACGAAGTTGGTGAAAAATCAGCGACTGTTTCAGCAGAAAAAATGAATGTTTTCTACATAGGTGTGGATAACCCTATTGCTGTTTCGGCGGCGGGTGTATCTTCTAATGAGTTGCGTGTAAGCTGTACAGGTTGTGAGTCAATGAATAAATTGAATGACAACAACTATAATGTTCGCGTAAATCGTCCTGGTGAAGCATTTATTAATCTGACTGCCGCAGGGGGGTTGAATGTGCAGCGAAAATTCCGTGTGAAGCCTATTCCGAATCCAGTTCCTGTTTTGTCAGTTGACTTCGATAGAAAATCTAACTTCTTAGGCAGCGGTCAAATGGCAGCTAACTCTGGTGTCATCGCTAAATTGGAAAACTTTGATTTTGATGCGAAATGTAGCATTCAAAGTTATGTTTTGGTTCGTGTTGAGCGGCGTCAAGACCCACAACAAGCGAATGTTTCAGGACCGACCAATGCAGAAGCAGAAAGGTATTGCCGTATGGCAAAACCAGGTGACTTCTATCAGTTTTTGAACATTAAAGCGCGTTGCCCAGGTGACCAGATTGCACGTGACGTAGGTTCAATCAGTTATTACATCAAATAATTTTTCATAAACGCACCCATTTCCAGTTTTAACATTTTTAACAAAATAAAACGCTGAATGGGTGCGTTTTCTTTAATATTGAATCAGTACCCCCTCAGTATTCAGACAAAAAAAGTCTTTTTTTCATCAAAAACACGGTTTTCAGTAACATGAAGTCAGCAATGAAATGGTTTAGTTTGGCAGCTTTCAGCTTAATGATAAGTGTTGCAGTTGCCCAAGTTCCCGAAGAGGTCAAGACAAATACAAATGACGCGTTTCCGGATTTTACAGGTGGTAATAAAACAACCACGCCTGCAAAGCCCGCAACTACGCCATCAACAACTCCGGCTCCTTCAACACAGCCTCAGTTCCCAGCTTCTGCAACACAGCCTCAGTTCCCAGCTGCGACGACCACGGCTCCTTCGACGACGACTCAACAACCAGGTGGCGCACCGTCTGTAAAGGTTGAACCCGCCGACAATATTGGCGATATTCCACCCGATGTGGACGCACCACTTGACGGTATTATTGAAAGAAAGTTGATTCTCGACAAACAACTTTTACCATGGGAGCCTGTCCGTGAAGCGGATATTTTGTGGAGCAAACGTGTTTGGCGTGTCATAGATGTTCGCGAAAAGATAAATTTGCCGTTTATCTATCCTGAAATGCCTTTTTTCACAGTATTGATGAAAGGAATTAACCAAGATACAGCCATAAAAGCTTATAAAGCAGATAACGACAAGTTTTGGTATAAAATGTCTTCACAAGAGTTACAAAGTATTTTGAGTCATGCAGATACTATCATCCAGATTGACCCAACGACTTACGAAACAAAATACAAAGTTGTTTATAATAAAATCAATCCCGACGACATCAAGCGTTACCGCGTCAAAGAAGATTGGTTCTTCGACCGCCAATATTCTGTGCTCAAAGTGCGCATTTTAGGTATTGCACCTTTGAAAGATGTGACCAACGAAGCAGGTGAGTTTCTGTACGAGCAACCTTTATTCTGGATTCGTTATCCTGATTGCCGCGAGTATTTAGCACGTCATCGTGCTTTTATCGAAGGTAATGATTCGAATCCGATGTCTTGGGAAGACCTTTTTGAGCAACGCCGTTTTTCAAGCTATGTTTGGAAAGAGTCAAACGTTCACAACCGTCGTTTACAGGACTATTTGCAAGGCATTGACCTGTTGCTCGAAGGTGAAAAAATTAAAGCGGAAATTTTCAATTATGAGCATGACCTTTGGTCTTATTAATGCTTTAAATTTAGAAATACAATTCTAATAAATTTAAAAAAAACGGTCAGTACCACAGTACTGACCGTTTTTCTTATTTTTGCGATAAAAACGATGATTATCATTCAAGATGTACTTGTTAGCGACGAACTTGTCGAAGAACAATTTATATGTAATCTCTCAAAATGCAAAGGCGCTTGTTGTTGGGAAGGTGACTTTGGTGCGCCATTGGCAGATGAAGAGTTAGATATTTTAGACGATATCTATGATGATGTACGTCCTTTTTTAATAGAAGAAGGTCAAAACAAAATAGATACTGAGGGGGGGTATAAGTTTTTCAAAGGCATGGAACAAAACGGTACGCAACTGTTGCCCGATGGTCGGTGTGCTTATTTAGTTATTGAACGCAACGGCGTGGCTCAATGTGGCATTGAAAAAGCATGGAAAGCAGGGGCTACGGACTTTCAAAAACCTATTTCATGCCATTTGTACCCTATTCGAATGTCCAAACAAACAGGCTTTGAAGCCTTAAATTATGACCGTTGGGATATCTGTTCTGATGCTTGCCAACTTGGGGCGGAGCATCAAGTGCCTGTTTATAAATTCCTGAAGGATGCTTTGATAAGAGCCTATAATCAGGACTTTTATGAAGAATTAGATGCCGCGGCTCAATATATCGCTTCAACAAAAAAGGCTTAAAAGTCTTGAAATGACCTTTTATCCTTGCTATTCTTTTTTTTATCGAAAGTCACTCATCTTTTTGGCTTGAAATTCGTTTCATTTTTGTCAAATAGTTTATTAATGATTCATTCTAACGATACTCAAATGGAACTAATAACTCAATCTCGTCAAAATAGGGATATGACCGAAGCGCAAAGTCTTGTCAAAAAAATACATGAGCACTATCGGCAGCAACTACGTCCATTACCCAATAAAAAAAAGGCACATGAGTGGATAGATCGTCTCATTGACATTCTTTTTCCTGTTCGATGTGCTGAGGCTGTGGGCGAGTTAGAAATTCGTCAACTTGAGCTACAGTTATGGGAGTTGCTCGTCCCACTTGAAAATGAATTGGCACCTATAGATAGTATAGTAAAAGAATATTTTTATCGTATTCCTGTGATTTACAAAGAATTACGAAAAGATGCGGAAGCTATTTTAGCTTTTGACCCTGCTGCAAGTAGTATTGAAGAGGTGATAGCGGCTTATCCAGGGTTTTATGCCATTGCCGTGTATCGCTTTTCGCATGAGTTATATTTGTTAAAAATACCCATTTTGCCACGCATGATTTCAGAGTGGGCGCATAGTCAAACAGGTATAGACATCAACCCAGGCGCAACGATTGGTTCAGGTTTTTTTATTGACCACGGCACAGGTCTCGTGATTGGCGAAACGTGCATTATTGGCAATAATGTGAAAATATATCAAGGTGTTACCTTAGGCGCATTGAGTGTCAAAAAGGAGGAAGCAAATCATAAACGCCATCCGACGATTGAGGACAATGTGGTTATTTATTCAGGCACAACTATTTTAGGTGGTAAAACCATCATCGGAAAAGACTCTATCATCGGCGGAAACGTCTGGCTTACTGAGGGGGTACCACCGAACTCACTGGTTTATCATAAAAGTGAAATCAAAGTAAGAACGAATAAGGATTTTGATGAACCTATTAATTTTGTTATTTAAAAAAACGGCTGTTTCAAACCTTTAGAGACAACCGTGCTGCCTACAAAAAAATGGGCAAATAGAAAAAAAAAACGAACTTAGCGCAGTCCACAGCTCTCGAAAAAAGTTTAGCAACTCGATTCCGAGAGACAACCTGAGGTGCGCTGTTTACGCAAATACGATTGGTGGCACATAGTGACCCCGTAGGCAAGCCTGAAATACATGAACAGTGCGCGGACATTTTATTTTTACTTTTTAATTTAGTTGACAAATGAAAAAGAAAGAAATGACAACAGCCCGTACACCCACAATGATTAGCTTACC
>JAYTMI010000208.1:0-1750 GCA_043728625.1 Saprospiraceae bacterium
TTTTCTATTTGACATCTCAAATATCACCCGCTTTTTTCACTTTTTTTAAATGCTTTTGGTTCTAATTTTGAACCAAATTATTTTGTAGGGTTTTAAAAAAGTATTAGGAATGGATAATGAATAGTTGATAATGGATAATATTAAACAAATTATCCATTATCAACTATTTAGGTGACTCCTTAACGCTGGTTGAACCATTGGGGTTTTGGGCCGGCGAATTGAGTGGGCTATCAATATCATAGATATCGGTTTTAGATTCTGTTCGTTTCATACGGCTGTCTTCAATCTGATTCATCACTTTATCCGTTTCGCCCAAAAAGTCTTGAACAATAGGTTTGGCATTAGCAATCAATTTGAAAGTCGTTTGCCGAAGCGGTTCGAGGTATCTATAAGACATCGAAGTCGTTTTCGTTTGTTCATCGAGCATCCGAGCACCATCGGCAAACCATATCAAAACGCTGTAAAAAAAGGAAAAAACAAGTGTCAATATAAAGCCACCGATGATTTGATTCGGTAAATCGAGCTGAGCCACTTCCAAAGCACCTGAAATAGCATGACCGACCATCCGCAGCAACCACATCGAAATAAAAAAAGTGACGATAAAACCAATGACAAACATGAGTGGATTGTACATATCAAAACCTTGCTCCAAAGCACGCGTCATATAAGGTGAAAACTTAAACGCTGCCATTAATGCCATCACAATGGACATGACCGAAAAAACGGAATTGATGATGCCGTCTTTAAAGCCTAAATAAAAACCGTAGGCAGCGGCGGCTAAGAATAAAATATCAATTGACATGCTGTTTGATTAAATTATAAGATTTCGCTCAAAAATACATCGTAATTTGCTGAAAATCAATAACTTTCGATGAAATAAGCATAAATACCGTTTCAAGTCGTGGTTTTTTCAACTATGGGTAAAAAGTTTTTTATAATTTTAGACGAAAATTAGATTTTAAGGCACATCATTAAAGTTAAAAATTCGAAATACGACCATTTTTAAATCTAAATAGTAAGATGTTCAATAGTATAGTACAATTTTATGATTTATGGTATAAATATTGCCCATACTTTATTCATAATAAAGGAATACCTTATTCTTCAATTTTACATATATGGTTCAAGAACTCAATATACCAAGTCACACAAGCTTCATCAATGGCGTAAGTTCTACGCCTGATACCACGCCTTTGAATATCCTTTTGATTGAAGATAATCCAGGAGACGCTCGAATTGTCGAAATTTTACTCGATGAATCCGATTTACCGGAATGTATAATTACGCATTGTCAAACCTTAGGAGAAGGGGTCAGTGCCCTTATGGAAAACGATTTTGATGTTGTTCTACTGGATTTATCGCTGCCCGACTCTCGCGGTTTCGAGACTTTGCAACGCCTTATTTCTGCAAAACCTGATGTAAACGTCGTCGTTATGACGGGTTTTTCAGACAAAACCTTAGGTTTAAATGCCGTTAAAGCGGGCGCACAAGACTTCTTAACAAAAGGTATTTTTGATGCCGATCTTTTAGCAAAAACATTGCGTTACGCGATTGAGCGTAAAAATGTGCTGCTAAAATTAGCGGCTGCTACGCGTGCAAGAGAAGTGGCTGAAGAATCGGCACGTATGAAGGAGCAATTCATCGCCTCCATAAGCCATGAAATGCGGACACCTATGAATGCTATTTATGGCATGTCAAACCTTTTGGCGCAGACCACTCTCGATGGCGAACAACGCAGTTTTATTGATTC
>JAYTMI010000209.1:0-5194 GCA_043728625.1 Saprospiraceae bacterium
TTTTTTCTTAAAAAACTAAACGCATTTGTTTAGATAAAACTCAAAAGATATGGCTCAATACACTTTATTGACACAAGCAGGATACGAAAAAATGAAAGCCGAGGTTGACGTACTGCGTTCAGTCGGACGTAAGGAAGCTGCTGCTGCCATCGCTGAAGCCCGCGAAAAAGGGGACTTGTCCGAAAACGCTGAATACGATGCAGCGAAAGACGCGCAAGGCTTGCTCGAAGCTAAAATTGCTGATTTAGAAGGCAAATTGGGCAATGCCCGCATCATTGACGAAAGCCAGCTCGACGATTCCAAAGTCAGTGTCCTTTCGACGGTGACCATTGAAAATATCAAAATGAAAAAACAGGTGACGTATAAACTTGTGCCTGAATCTGAAGCAGATCTTAAATCAGGTAAGATTTCTGTGAATTCACCTGTTGGTCAAGGTTTGCTCGGTAAGGAAGTCGGCGACATGGCTTATGTCTCTACACCCAATGGAAATATTGAGTTTAAAGTAGTTAAAATCAGTATTTTATAAATTAAGACGATAGGATTTTAAGTACAAAGACGTTAAGATTGCATCATAATCTTAACGTCTTTGTACTTAAAATCTTAAAATCATAAAATCTCACCAATGGCTACTATTTTCACACGCATCATTAAAGGAGAAATTCCTTGCTACAAAGTCGCTGAAAACGCCGACTTTATCGCCTTCCTCGATATTCGTCCAATGGTCAAAGGGCATACACTCGTGGTGTCCAAAGCTGAAATAGATTATATTTTTGACCAAGACGATGCAACGCTTGCCGCTATCATGCCTTTTTCAAAACGGGTTGCCAAGGCGATTGAAGCGGTTGTACCTTGTTTGAGGGTATCCATTGCTGTTGTCGGTTTGGAAGTGCCGCATACGCACGTCCATTTGATACCGACCAATGCGATGTCTGATTTCAGTTTTAAAAATCATTTTCCTATGCCGGCAGAAGAGATGATGGCATTAGCGGCAGCAATTTCTGCAAAGTTTGAATAAAAATATGTTGCTAAATAAGGGCTACATTATTCTGAATTATTTGAAACTATATATTCGAAAAATAACCTCCTTAGTATGAATGAGATTTACTGAAAGCAAGTTCTTTTAAAAAAGGCGAGAGTTTTAATTCACGCCTTTCTACTAAATTGTAACTATCGTTAAAATTTTCAAAAAAGAAAAAATCGGTCAGTTTAATCAGCCACCAACCGAAAGTTAAAAAACGTGAAGATTTAGAATAACTGATATATTCAAAAAAAATAACCCCTCAGTATCTCGCCCATTTTCATCGAGATATTGAGGGGTTATTTTTTATTTTTCAAGACAATATCTTTTAATTGTTCTTGATTTTACCTAATTCTGTAGCCTTACCTACTTCAACTTTCACGTTTTGAATGGTCGTATCGCGGCAAGGTGATTGTGATTTTACTTGTATAGCATAAGTTCCTGAAGCCAACCCTGGCAAAAGAAATTTCCCTGCCGTTGGAAAAGTCGTTACTGTATCAACACCGCGAATTGCGCGAATCGTTGCACCACAACTGCCTGTCAATTCACCCCGAATACTACCATTATTCGCATCGGTGATGAGGCGCAACTTCGGCTTCATGTGGTATTTAATACTTGCCCTATTGCTGCTATCCACTTTGATAGATTTGTCCGCATCGAAGTCAAGTGTTGCACGGTAGGTTGTTCCTGCAACGATTTTTTTCTTAAATTCCAGCTTCAAACTTGCCGAATCATTCTTTTCATCGAAGTTCAAGGGATGGACAACGTTCATCACTTTGACCGTGTTGCTTTGACCCAATTTAAGGCGAACTTCTGAAATGTCACCTACGGGTAAACGGGTTGTGCTTAATAAGTGTTCCACACCATTTGTCAACGATAAAATGTTGATAATGCCTGTTTGAACAGTCAATGGTCTCCAGCCTTCGCTACCATCGAGGGCTTTTTTTACTTTAACTTCTGCGCCGATAACTTGAATATTGACCTCTTGATAGTCGGTTGGTCCATCAATCAATGAGAGTTCCAAAACAGGTTCTTCGTCACTTTCTTTTTGGCAGCTATAAATTACTGCCGTAGCTGCCAACGCCAAAGCGAAGACGAAATACATACTTTTACGCATGAGATTTTAATTTTAAAATTTTAAGAAATATAGATTTAAAAATATAGGATTATAACGTGTTATTCCAAGCACAACATATTGACATTCCATCATTTAAAATTCAAAAAGCAAGCGTGTTTTTAACGCATACTGAGGGGTTATCCAATCGTATTTTTTACTCAAATTTTGAGCATACAAAGCCTCTGTTTGTAATAACCAACGGCGTGAAAACTGCCAATTCAAGCCAATGCCGCCATATAAAGCGTTCAATTCGGTCTTTTGTTTGGTTTCTTTATGTTTTACTTCCTTCTTTTCGGGCTTATCTTTTTCTTTGAAATCAATCTTTACTTCGTGGGCAAAAACAGTTGCCCCGTTTGCCCCAACAACAATATAAGATTGCCACCAACGTGGTTTGCCGATACTGAATTGAAGCCCTGCCGAATAACGCAAAGCGGGTAATTTTGAAATTGACCATGTTTCAAATTCATAATTTGCGCCAGGGTAGCTGATATCGGAATTTTGTAAGATGCTTGTATTTGTTGTCGTTGCTTGCAGATGAGTAAAAAGGTAACTGACTGACCCCCTCAGTATAAATCGTTTTGTAATGTCTATTTCACTACTCAAACCTGCTCCTGCAACCCAACTGTATTGAAAATCTTTGGGCGAAAGACTGCCATAATCTATTTCTAAACCCAATTTGGGGTGACGAAAACTAAATAATGGATTTCTAATAGGGAGAATAATTGGTTTTTTATTATTCAAATCATTATTATCTACATGATTGTTAATTGAATCAGTTTTTACTAAATCATTATTATATAATTTAGCATTGTCATTAATTAGATTGTTTTTATTTAAACCATTATTATCTAATTTAGCATTGTCATTAATTAGATTATCTTTACTTAAATCGTTATTATCTAATTTAGCATTGTTGTTACTTAAATCGTTATTATCTAATTTAGCATTGTTGTTACTTAAACTGTTTTTATTTAAATCATTATTATCTAATTTAGAATTGTCGTTAATTAAATTGATATACCCAGTTTTATTTTTCAGTATTTTGGAATCAAAATACTGAGGGGGAGGTATTTGCGTGAAACCCGTTTTATTTTTTGAAAACCCCTTTGCTTCTTGAACAAGAATCGTCTTTTTATAAATCGTATCAAATTTGTAAATTGTCGTGGTGTGAACTATGGTATCTCGAAGCTCAATAATGGGCTTTGACCCATTTGATGAATGCGAAGCCGATTGCCATTTCGACCACAAAAAGATATTGCTACCCAATAAAAGCAACAAAATACCAGATAAAAACCCACCTATTAGCCAACGGCGACGACTATCCCGCACATTCAAACGATTGGACATATCTTCCCAATTGCCCGATTTGGGACGCAGCGACTGCTCGAATTTCCGAGCAAACAAGGCATCAAAATCTTTATCAGACATATCTTTCTTTTTTTTGATTATCTAAAATCATTTCCTTTAACATTTGCCGGGCTTTTGAGATATTAGATTTTACAGAACCGATTGAAATACCCGTTTCGTCGGCAATTTCCTGATATTGCAACCCTTCAAGAGCGAATAAATTGAACGAAAGGCGATAAGAAGGTGGTAATTGGCGCACTAAATGCAGTAAAAAATCCATGTCTATATCAACCAAAGCGGCGGCGGCACTTTCTAAATTATCCGCATTTTCAATATTAAGGGTTGCCGATGTCGCTTTTATTTTCAGACGATAACGGTCAATACAAGCATTGATAGCTACTTTTTTGAGCCAAGATGGAAACGGAAACGCTGCATCATATTTCGATATTTTTGAAAAAACTTTAACAAAAATGTCTTGTGTCCACTCTTCTGCTTCTACCTCATTTTCTGCATAACGTTCCGCAATGACATTGACATACTGAAAAAAAGCCTCGTACAACTGACGTTGTGCAAAACGGTCGTTGTGGCGGCAACCTTCTATCAATGTATTAAGATTATTAGGCTTCACGTTATCGGTTTAGTTGTGTACTCTTAAATACGGTTAAGTGGGGTAGGTTTGTTGGTTTGGGGTAATTTTATTTTTTAGTCAAAGGATGAAACGTCCGCCAACTATGCCAATACTCTTGGTAAGCATTTATTTTTTTGAGGTTCGGTACAGTTGGATTGAGCGACACACCCATTAAATTATAGCTGTTTCGTTGGTCTTTCAAAGTGTCATTGCTCAACATGAATGTCTGATTTTTATCCATACGATGTATGGCTATAAAACTTTTATTGTCATTCGCCAATAGGATGGCAATCGGTTTATTATCTAAATCGTCATATATAATGTGTTGTTTTTCTAAGGTATTCCAATCATAAGCCTTACTTTCATTGCCCATCGAAATCCCCACGACCCACGACTTGTCTTGCCATGAAAGGCTGTCCCGACGGGTTAGTTTTCCTTTGCGTTTGCCTGCTTCATAATTACTCAAACTGTCATATTCTACTTTGAAATTTTGGTCGGGTTGCATGATTAAACTGTTTGGATACAACGCAAGCCATTGCTTCAAAGCCATTTGTGAACTACTCAATTCAGGCAAAACCTGTCCTTTCAGCATACCTGCAATCGCTTCACCTGTGGCTTGTCGCCACCAGCTTTTGGTCGTTTTGTCTTCAAACATCGCATTGAAATGATCCATACCGACCAATCTAAAACTTTCTTTTTGACCATTGACGGTTGCGCCAAAAACACGCCCTGTTCTGCAAACAGTGCAATAAGTAACGATAATCGGCTTGTTGTCAATCGTATCGAATACTTGATGGTGGTAGCCGAGATACTGTATCGGATAGGCTTTTGCTTGTCCGTTGTGCGCGATGCCCAAAACGAGTCGGCTGGTATCTACTTTGTTTTCTCCGACACTTTTCATTTCCAAGTTGCTCGTTTGAAGAAACATACTGTCGGCAGCCATTTTGAAATTGGTCTGATAAACGACTGTCATTAAAGCCATTAGAGATAACAGTGAAAATAACTTCGAGCCTTGAAATGCTTTCTTAAATCCTAAAATAATGAAAATGCTTAGAATACCCCGAAACACCCAACGCCAAGTGTA
>JAYTMI010000210.1:0-7574 GCA_043728625.1 Saprospiraceae bacterium
GTTATTTCTTCATATACCATTTGAGGAACAAATATTCTGTTGTTTTGCCCTAGATGATTTAGAATATCCCAATAATTGGGGCAAAGTTTTGGAGAATAATATTTTTGCCAAGCTTGAATTAGTACATTGGCATCTAAACAATATTTCTGATGCTGTGTACTCATGAATTCATGATTGTTTCAAAATGTGAAAATTTATTAACTTTTGTATTTAAAAGATTACTTGCTAATGTTGGCTCGATATACCCACCTTTAAAGGCATCCAAAACAATTTGGGTAAATAACCTACTATTTTTATTGAGTCTTAGCAAATAAGGATTTGGACCACTTTCTTGTTCTTTTTGTTTAGACTTTTTTTCTTCTTCACGTTGAAGAAACGCTTTAAAGTCTCTATCTAACTCGTTTTTAAGTCTATAATAGTTTTCAATTGATATTAATTGCAAGTTTAAAGCCCTAACTATAAAGGCAAAAGAACTTATGCCTAATCTCTTTGATATTCTGAAAATACTTTTTGAGGAGTTTAATTCTGTTGGATTAATTCCTTGCATAATCTCTATAGGTAATAAAGCATTTGCTGCGACTTCATTGCAAAACAATTCCACGGGATGAGATTTGTCTTTGTCAAGTATAGTAGGTTCAATTTCATTTGAAACGCCTGACTCCGCTATCCAAATATGGGCTAATTCATGCACCAAAGTAAAAAGTTGTGGAGCTTCCCAATCATCAGAATTAACAAAAACAAAAGGTGCATAAGCGTCCGAAATTATAAAACCTTGAATTTCATCACTATCAAGTTTCAAGCGAGAATGAATAAAACTTGTTCTAGAAATAAATATTCCTTTAGATTCTGCTTTATTAATCCATTCTTTTATTGGACTTTTATTAGTATAATTATTGGGATTCAAATCAAGGTTTGTTAAAATATCAGCTGCGACAACTTGAGGATTATCCTGGATTGAAAAACGACCAACAAATGATAGTGGGTTCCCATCATTCTCCTCAATGACATCTCTAATCCAAGCCTGTTTCTGTTGAATCTCTCTAATAATAAATATCGAAGCAGTCCCAAGCGGCTTTGCTGTATTCCTTCTGAAATCTTGTAAGGGTTGAAAATCACGAGGAATATCAGGTAAAAAAAAAAGTGCAAATGGTCTTTTATATGCTTTAGCTAAAGTCTCTGCTTGTCGGATTGTCGGTTGACTTACACCTTCTTCCCATTCCAATAATTTCTCAATAGGAACAGAGACCTTAGTAGCCGCTGTGTCTTCAGACATGCGCGCTGATTCTCTTGCCCATTTGAGAACTTTTGGTGTTATGAAAGCCCTATCTGCCATACCTTTATTTTATGCAAAATTAGCAACTTCTTTTAATTTCCTTTTTTTATTTTCTAACCACTAATTCGTAAAATACGCAATACGCGCATATTTCGACAAACGTAAAAACGCCCAATTGTTCTATTCAATTTATTTTTGAAGAATCCCTGTAGGAGGAATAAGAGAATTTGAGCACCCCCTCAGTATCATTTGCATTTTACCCAATTGAGGGCCTTAACAATCATTTAACCTTGCTTTTTATCAATAAGAGCGTCTAAAATACGTTATGAATTGGTCAACAGTCATTTTAACAAAAAACAATTTATCAAAATGACTGTTGACTGTTGACGACTTATAACGTATCACTCACTATTAAAAATCACTCGATATGAAATTTTTGAGAAATTTTTGGATGCTTGCCCTCTTTATTGCCCCCCTCAGTATCACAACGATTAAGGCACAACCTTCATCTGTCAAATCGGAAACTGACCCGAAAGCCAAAGCACTGCTTGACAAAGTAAAAAGCAAATACGATGGTTACAGCTCGCTCGAATCCAAATTTAAACTTGAATTTAAACTCGCTGAACAACCTAAACCAGAAACAATGTCGGGAAAAGTCTATCAACAAGGCGATAATTTCCGTGCTGAAATGGGAAGTGACTTTGTGATAGGCAATGGACAAATGATTTGGCAAAAATCGGGCAATACCGTTCAGTTAAAATGTGCCAATGACAAAGATGCAGACGACTTGATGACTCCTAAAACCTTGATTCGGATGTACGAAAAAAAGGAGTTTATTTTCGGCATCACAGGCGAATCGGCAGAAGGTTGGAGTAAGAAAGCGACGATTTTGACAGGTAAACCAACCAATCGTCGTAGTGAATTTACTAAAATCGTTTTAGCTATTGACCAAAAAACGAATAATATCGTCAGCGTCACCGCTTTTGGACGAGACCAATCACGCTCAAAAGTAAGTCTTGATGCACCTTCGGTCAATCAGAAATACAATGCTTCGATGTTTAATTTTGATAAATCACAATACCCGAACGTGAAAGTGCAGGATTTGAGGATAGATTGTTTATAGACATAAGGATTTTTAGACATTAAGTACAAAGACGATAAGACTTACATGAGTCTTATCATCTTTGTACTTAATGTCTAAAAATTTCTAAACCAACTCAATACGCGGATTTTTCGCCAAAATATCTTTAATAAATGTCTCTGTGTCGTGAATCCGTTTCGTGATTTCAACATCTCTGTCAAACGAAATAGCGACCGATTTACCGACCCTTTGAATCCGATTAACGTCAATCAGACTGATTGCAATATCGGTATCCCGCCCACCTTTACGGTCATAACAATACTTAATTTGATTGTTTTCAAGCAAAAAGTACCCCCTCAGTGTCAAGCCAACCGCAAGTGCAGGTAGGAAACTCAAAAAAATGAGAACAGCCAAAAGCCAACCATTACTGACAAAAGCGAGAAAAAAAGGCGAAACCGCAAAGGCAAACCCAAACCAAGGTGCCCAATTCGTCGAAGTATAATATCGTTTTTCCATTGCTATTTTTTATTATTGCAAAGATACAACCGTTCAAAGTATTGAGAAACTTTGCGCTTCACTATCTTCGTGTCTGATAAAAATCAATTTTTATGAATCAGAATGTTGAACGGCTTTATACCCTTGCTCAAAAACGGGTGCGTCACATCATCGGCTTGATGTCAGGCACGTCTATGGATGGTTTAGACGTGGCACTTGTTCGCATCGAAGGTAGTGGCAGCCAGACAAAAGTGACCCTTTTGAACTTTGAAACAGTGGATTATGAGGAAGAGGTTAAAACAGAAATTAGAAAAATATTTGCGAAGCAAAATATTGATTTTCAACACTTAACGTTGCTAAACGCATGGATTGGTCGCTTACATGGCGATATGATTTTGTCTTGTTTAAAAAAATGGCAGATTGATACTGAGGGGGTGGATTTGATTGCAAGTCATGGACAAACCGTTTTTCATGCACCTAAAATATTACATGGTCTTAAAGAATTTCCAAACGCAACGTTGCAAATTGGCGACGGCGACCACATAGCCGTCACCACAGGCATCATCACCATCAGCGATTTTCGTCAAAAACACGTCGCTGCGGGTGGCGAAGGCGCACCTTTAGCCGTTTATGGCGATTATTTTATTTTTTCTGACACTACGGAAAACCGCTTGATGCTCAATATGGGTGGCGTCGCCAATTTTACGTATTTACCTGCTTCTCTCGATGCTTCCGAAGTCTTTGTGACCGATACAGGACCGGGGAATACATTGCTGGATGCCTTCACAAAACGTCATTTTCCAGAAAAAAACTACGATAAAGACGCTGAAATCGCGCTTTCTGGCAAAGTCATTCGGGGGCTTTTAGACGCTTTAAAGGACAATGATTTCTTCAAAAAGCCTTTTCCAAAGACCACAGGACCTGAATTGTTCAATGTTGCCTATGTCGAAAAAGCAATGAATGAATTAAAAATAGCTCCCTCAATATTTGACCTAATGGCAACACTTACACGCTTTTCAGCAGAAACGATTGCCGAAGCGATACAAAATCTATTCAACCAAAAGCATTTTGACGAAGCAATGATTCAACAATTTAAAATTTACACAAGTGGCGGTGGCGCACACAATCCATTATTAATTAATTATTTAAAAGAACTATTGCCTACTATTACATTCAACAAAACAGATACGTTGGGCATCAACGGCGATGCCAAAGAAGCCGTTTTGTTCGCTATTTTAGCCAATGAATGTGTGGCAGGTAATGCGACAAATTTTGGCACACGAGAAGGTGTGCCAAGTGTTTCGATGGGTAAAATTTCATTTCCAACTTAAATTAATAAAAATGAGAAGTCGCAGAATTATGAACAGCTCGATTATGAATTTTGAGCATAAAAACGAACCCCTTGCGTCTGATGCGAAGTATCGTCAACGTTTGCTCAAATATTTTTTCATCTCTTTGATTTTATTGCTGTTCTCCTTGGTGATTGGCACTCTTGGCTATTGGTATTTCGGGCAAGAAAACATCAAAACCGACAAACCGTCGTGGGTAGATGCGTTCCTCTGCGCTTCCATGATTCTGACAGGTATGGGACCGATTGGCTCTGTAGAAACGGATGCTGGAAAGATTTTTTCAGCTCTTTACGCCATTTACAGTGGCGTGACTTTCTTATCGGTCATGGGTATCTTTTTCGCACCTATTATCCATCGGTTTTTACATGTTTTGCATGTTGATGAAGCAGATGAGGAATGATGTAACGCCAAATTGCATTTGGCGCAAAGAAAATCTCTTCGTTAAAATATTAAATTTAGTCACTCATTAATCTATAATCAAACCTAAATCATGAAAAAAAACATTCTTTCATTCTCTTTTACCATCCTTTTCTTCGTTTTAAATGGTCAAAATACACCTCTCCTTCCGACGGCTTCGGGACAGGTCAGTAAAGTAACCGCTTTTCATCAAAAACGGCAACATGCTTTGTTGAAGGAATATGCCACATTCCTATCATTGCCCAATACGATGAACGATACCGCTTCGCTTTCTGCCAATGCCCAATTCATTGCAGACATGATGAAAAAGCGAGGTATTACGAATGTGAAACTGTTAAACGGCACGTCAAAAGGAGCGATTCCAGCCGTTTTTGGTGAAGTCAAAGTGCCAAACGCCACGACGACCATTGTTTTTTATGCGCATTATGACGGTCAACCTGTCAATCCCGACAAATGGGCAGAAGGTTTGTCGCCTTTTAAACCGCAAATGGCAACCAATTCTCTTGAAAAAGGCGGCAAGTTCATAGATTTTCCAAGTGAAAACGCCCCCCTCAGTATGGATTACCGCATTTACGGTCGCTCATCATCGGACGATAAAGCAGGCGTTTTTGCCATCATCAATGCCTATGATGCCTTGCGTCAAAGCGATATTTCGCCGACAATTAACATTAAGTTCCTGTTTGAAGGAGAAGAAGAAAAAGGTTCGACACATCTAAATGAAATTTTAGAAAAAAACAAAGACCTTTTAAAAGCCGATATGTGGATTATTGCCGATGGACCACTTCATGCGTCAGGTCGAAAGCAAATTGTTTTTGGTGTGCGCGGTGATGTAAACATGAATATGACGGTTTTTGGCGCAAAAAGACCCCTCCATTCGGGCAATTATGGCAATTGGGCACCCAATCCCGCGTGGAAACTGACCCGTTTACTTGCCACCATGAAAGACGACGAAGGACACGTAACGATTGACGGTTTTTATGACGATGTGATACCCCTCAGTAAATTGGAGCGCGAAGCCCTTGCTGCCATTCCCGACCCTGCGCCCATGATGCAGCGTGAACTGGCTTTTGCCCAATCTGAAAGCACCGAAAGGACGTTTTTGGAGTCCATAACAACATTGCCCACGCTGAATATCAACGGCATCGTCAGTGCCAATGTCGGCAAATTGGCTTCGAATATCATTCCTACAATGGCAACCGTAACGCTTGATTTGCGCCTTGTGAAAGGCAATGATGCACAAAAACAAGTACAAAAAGTCATAAATCACATCAAAAAACAAGGATACGAAGTCTTTGACCGCGAACCGACAGACGAGGAACGTATGAAATTTCCAAACATCGCCACCATCAGAACGGGCAGTGGCTACAATGCACAACGCACGTCAATGGATTTACCGTTGGCACAACGTGTCGTCAAAGCCGTTCAAACTTCGACGACAGAAGCGGTGATTTTGATGCCGAGTGCGGGTGGTAGTTTGCCTTTGTTTTTATTTGAAGAAATACTAAACACGCCACCTTTGACCGTTCCTGTAGTCAATTACGACAATAATCAACATGGGGAGAATGAAAATTTACGGATTGGTTGCCTGTTTGAAGGCATTGAAACGATGGCGGCAATTATGTTGATGGACAAATGATTTTTTTTGAACGCAGAAAAAGATTTGTATTTTGGTAAATTTGATGACTTATTAGACAACCCGACATCAGGTCCCCTCTTTTTAGCTCAAAAACCAATTGCCCAAAGTTTTGGCAACGTGAAACCTATGACCGTTTGATAAGAGATAGAATTAAATTTATTCAAAAAATACAATACACATTAAACAACCCTGTCAAAGCTGGTTTGGTGAAAAACTGGCGTGATTGGGAATTTACTTACTTAAATCCAGAATTTGAAGAATATGCGCCTATATAATAATATCGCAAGTATCGCCATGCTGTGCATGGCGCATGTAACTACACTCAGCACAGCTGGGCGCTACCACGCTTTCCACATTTCTAAAACAGACATGGTCTTTCAACCTACCGAAAAATCAATGCAAATAACGATGCACATTTTCATTGACGATTTAGAAACAGCGCTCGAAAAGCAAGGTAAATCTAAATTATTTATTGGTTCAGAAAGAGAACGTCAGGAAGCTAACGAATTGATTATCAATTATTTGCAAAACAATTTCGTTATTCAACTCAATGGTAAAAAAACACCTTATATATGGGTTGGAAAAGAAACAACGAAGGATAAACAAGCCTTATGGGTCTATTTAGAAATAAAAAACATTCGTGAAGTAAGGAACATTTCAGTCGAAAATCGAGTTCTAACGGAAGTGTTTTCTGACCAAAAGAACATTGTACAAGTCAATATCCCTTCAAAAAAGCAAGGGTATTTTCTATTATCAAAAAGTAAAACGATGGATTCCGCCACGTTTTAAATCATTGGAAATGAATCAGTTATTGAAACAAATATTTATCTTACCGATTCGAGCGTATCGGCTTTTAATATCGCCCTTACTCGGTCCAAGTAAGTGCCGATATTCACCCACTTGCTCGCAATACATGATAGATGCCGTCATAGAATGGGGCATACTGAGGGGGGGCTGGATGGGGCTGAAACGCATTTTTAGGTGTCATCCATGGTCAACACATGAGCATTGTGACCCTGTTCCGAAAAGGATTCGTTGATGGTTATTAGGGATTGGTTATTGGTAAATTGATCATTGGTTTGCCGCTAAATGCAGAAAATACTGAGGGGGGTATAGATTTACAAAATCTTAAAATTTCACTTTTAAAATCAAACATAAAATACTGAAAGTCAATAATTTAACTTTCATATTTCATCATTCATATTTAATAAATAAAGTTTTGATAAACGATAAAAGTAATCAATTTAAAGTCGGTACAGACGAGCGTGGAAAAGGACTTGTGAAAACCGAAGAACAAGCCATTATTATCGGTCTTATTTTGCC
>JAYTMI010000211.1:0-2295 GCA_043728625.1 Saprospiraceae bacterium
TTTGGTCATCTTTTACACCCACTGCACCCATTGCGAGGAAATTAGTTTCGGTCGTTTGTCCGCCCCTTTCCACTTTATTGATGATGTTCAAAGACGGATTGCTTTCATTCAAAGACATCTGAATTTTACCCTCCTTGCCATCTACTTCCACTTGCGTCTGTGGGTCAGTTGTGCCAATCCCCACCTTGACATGCATACTTTCATCGGGCTGAACGACCATCAAAGACCTACCCGATTTCATACGTTCATTGCCACATTTACGGAATCGCTCAGCATGGCTTCTGTCTGATTTGAACACAAAACCTTCCTTTGCATTCGTCACAAGGGCTGCCTGATTTTCGTCAATCGCTTCCGTCAAATAGGTTTCATGTCCAAAGGATTTATATACGAGTGTCAAGTCGGGCACATTGTCCTCACCTGCATCTGCACGAATTTGCCCCCGTCCAGGGAGATATAAATCGAGCGTTGCTTCTGGTTTTTCTGTACCTATACCAACACGAGGCTTATTGTCAGTTGCTGTTATAATCAACAATGACTTATCCGAAGAGATGGGTGCTGCAAACCCTTCAGTTGTTTCGGACTTAGCAGTATCTTCATCGTCGAGATGCTTTGATGTATCCTCTTCGGCTATTTCTTCCCAATTTTCACCAAGTTCTGAAACAGGTTTTTGTCTGAACACATACCCTTGAGTACTGGTCAAGTTAATCACCTTGTTTTCATCCATACTTTGAGAAACAAAGTCAGGTTTTAGGAGAGACTCACCATCAATACTTTTTTGATTCAAAGAGAGATTGACCATTTTGAGCATAGGTAATTTGCCCCCCTCAGTATTTAAAGGGTTGAATAGCAATTGACCACAACCACTTTTGTCATCGTTGACATGGAAAAACGCTGCCGCATTTTCGCCCGTACCGATACCTACTTTACCCGTTGCGGCTGCAAAGAGACCGACCTTCTTTGTTTTATCTAACTTGTCGTATATAAATTCCCAATCATGGTCATTAACGTCGAAACGAACGGGTTGCCAACAGCAAGAGTTGGCATCAGGTGCTTTGTTGCCACAATCATCGCAGTTGCAATCTTTGTCGTCGCCTGTTTTTATAGCCTTGACAAAGTAGTAGAAAATGTTGTTCCAAATCACAACATCGTTTTCGACATAGCCGACACCAGGTTGCCATTTGCCAAAAAACTGGTCATCGCGTTTGACCAACACGGAATTGATAAGCGTCTCGAAGTTTTTAGCTTCAGGCACAGCATTGTTGTTGAACAATTTTGTTAAGTCGCCTCTATATTTGATAACCATCTTCAAAGGTTTTTATTAAGTGAATATCGAATATTGATTAAATTTAAAAATCCCGATTCCTTCGGGAGAATATTGCCTGTCGAAATGTTCCGATGACAAACGATGACTTCTTTTCATATACTTAGAACTTTATTTTATGCTTTCCTGAAACAAAAATGCCGCGTGCAGTTGCTGTGGTCAAAACACCTTCATTTTCCGACGGTGAGTCTGTTGATAGCGAGAAGTCTGTTTTTGATACCGTAAAATCCTCTACAAAATCCACGTATTCGCGCTGTTCAATAAAACCCAGAATCGCACTTGAAAAAATCTCACCGCCAAATTCTATTTTTGCAGTAGGGTCAAAAGCCCAGGGTGCGAGGTGGCGTTTCAAGTCCAAATCCAATTGATTTTTGTAAAAAGCAGGGCTTTTTCCTTCTTTAAACGTGATTTTAGATTGTGTATAAATCGGTTCAAAAATGGGGTTCATCACCGTCAACTTAACGAAAGGTGCAATACGACTTTTCAAAAAATCGGTAATATCATCCAATCGTCCCCGCGATACTTTGGGTTCAAAACGTTCGACTAAAGGGCGTGTCGCCAAATTTGGGATGACCACAACGGTTACATGACCCGGAGCGATGAGTTTGTCTTTTGCACCTTCCGAAATCTTTTGAGCAAGCGAATGGTTGATGCATTTGACTTTATAAATATCGGGAAACGCCGCCAATACCAAACTCTCGTAATCGTTCAGCGTAATCGCACGCCCTTTGTGCCGCAATCGTTCGCTCGAACGCACGTAAAAAGCCGTTCCCAATTCGGGAGAACGCCCTCCAAAAGAATCGTAAGGCTGCGCAACCGATTTGATTTCTGCCAATGGCTCAACCATCTTTTTGAGCAAACCCGCCGCCAAAGGCACATCCAAACGCATCAAATCATTGCCGTTGTTTTCAAAAACAGCCCGCACTGCTTGCGTATGTACGCCAATCACCCGACAAGTCGCAGCCGAACGCGCA
>JAYTMI010000212.1:0-4878 GCA_043728625.1 Saprospiraceae bacterium
CGACTTTGGCGAGGTCAAACGGCTGTTCTTTTTTACGTTCAGCTGCACCATCGTTACCGCAAGAAATACCCCAAGCGAGGGCACTAAAAACCAGAATAATTAAGGAGAACCTTTTCATAATAGGCGATTTTAGTTTTTTAATAATTTTGATATATATGGATAAAATACCCCTCAGTATTGCATTGAAATAATAAAAGAGTTTTTTATCCTTTATTTTGATACAGCAAAGCACGCCTTATTTCTTATCGGTTTTGATGATATAAATCATGTAGAAGGGTGATTTTTGACAGAATTTGAAGATAAAGAAGTGGGGAAATCGCACAACAAAGTGACGGGGTGACTTGGAGTCACCCCGTCACTACGCCCCGTCACTACGAGCAGAATAAGAAAAGTTTATTTAGAAAGAAACACCAACCCACCCTCAAATTTTATCGCAAGGTTTTCAACCGTTGTACTTGACAGCATGTGTTTCATTTTATCCCGAATGGGTTTGTATTGGGCGTGGATAGGGCAGGGTTTGGTTTCGTCGCATTGACTCAAGCCTAAAACACAGCCTGTGAAAACGTGGGGTCCATCAACAGCTTTGACGATTTCTAAAAGATTCAATTGACCTTGACGGTTACTCATGTAGAATCCGCCATTCGGTCCTTTCATGGATGAGACAATTTCTTGACGGCTCAATAATTGCAATATTTTAGCCGTAAAATGCTCTGGCGATTGTATTTCAGTCGCTATTTCCTTTATCCCAACCTTACATTCACAAATAGTTGATTTTTTGTAAATGTAGATAATGGCTCGAATGGCGTATTCACATGTTTTAGAAAACATCATTTTTATATTGAATTAAGCCGCAAAACTAAGCCCTTGCGACCATATTTTCTAAATGTTCCGTTTTTGGAAATAAAATGTTATTTTCCAAATGGATGTGCTGATGCAAGTCTTTTTCAAACTCTTCTAACTTTTGCAACATGACACGCCAAGTCATGCACGCATAACGCGGCACTTCGTAGTCGTTGAGCAAAGTCCGAATACGGCGAAATCTATCCCCCTCAGTATCATGCTCATCATTCATCACGCGTATTGGCTTGTGTATCATCTGCTAATGCTTCATTCAAAGCAGCAACGACCCCCTCAGTATCCAAGCCTTTTTCGGCACATGCCGACTGCAACGACTTTTTGCCACCGCAACAAAAATCAATGCCTTGTTTGTGAAAAACATCGGCGGCACGGTAGTCATGGGCGACTATTTTCCCAACTGAATCACTTGTTTGTATTGTCATAACGCAATTATTTTTAATTGTAAAAGAATAGTGCAAAGGTCGTTTACAATAAAAGACCTTTTTGTCTTCTAATATCATTGCGCACTATGACTTTAATCACTCCTCAGTATAAAGCGTGTTTATAGCTTTGTCACTGATTAAATTCTTTTTTTTAAAAACTTAAAATCATCGCAATGAAAAATGTATTTCTCTTTATTCTTTTCGTGTCAACGACTTTTTTAATGGGTTGCCAAGGCAGTGGTGAGCAAGCCAAATCTGTTACAAGTGATGCATCATCTGCCGTAGGTGGTGGGCAATCAGGCGTGCAGGACGATGTATCTCAAAAAGATGTGGTCAAAGTTGCCATCGGTTCTCCCGATCATACGACTTTGGTCAAAGCCGTTCAAGCAGCCGAATTAGTGGATGTGTTGTCCAATGCGGGACCTTTTACCGTTTTTGCGCCAACCAATGCCGCCTTCGATCAGTTGCCAGCAGGAACGGTTGAAGGTTTACTCAAACCCGATAAGAAAAACGATTTGGCAGATATTTTACAATACCACGTAACACTTTCTGCCTTAGATGTCAGCAGTTTTACGGACGGTCAAAGCCTGAGTATGGTGAATGGTGGAACGGCAAAAATCACTGTAAAAGACGGTAAAGTGAGTATTAATGATGCCCAAATCATTGCATCAATAAAGGCTTCTAATGGTATGGTTCATGTGATTGATAAGGTCATACTAGCATCTACAAAGTAATTCATTTTTAGGTTTTTACAACTGTTAGAGGTTCGTTTTAGGCGTGCCTCTTTTTTTTACACAGAATTTGGGTAGTAATTTTTTTTGTTAGGTAGTAAAAAGATCTACAAAAAGCGAAAATTCGCTACTCAATTTATACTTTTGCTGTTACTAATTCGATTAGACGCGAATTTCACTAATTACACGAATTAAGAATAATTTTCATTTCATTCACCATTCACCATTCATAACTCATCATTCCTTATGTCTCCTTATCCACACTTACTAAAACCCCTTGATTTAGGCTTTACTACTTTAAAAAACCGTGTACTGATGGGCTCCATGCACACCGGTTTGGAAGAACAAAAAAGCGGTTTTGAACGTTTGGCAGCGTTTTATGCTGAACGGGCAAAGGGTGGGGTAGGACTCATCGTCACAGGCGGCATTTCTCCTGATTATTTCGGAACAGTGATGCCCAAAGCGGCGCGAATGACGAACAGCAGTCATGTCAAAAAGCATAAAATCATCACAGAGGCGGTTCATACTGAGGGGGGTAAAATCTGTATGCAAATCCTTCATGCAGGTCGTTATGCGTATCAACCTTGGAGCGTTGCGCCGAGTGCGATAAAATCACCGATAACGCCGTTCAAACCCTTCGCTTTGCCGACTTGGGGCGTGCAAAAGACCATTAACAATTATATTTCGGCAGCTGTCTTAGCTCAAGAAGCGGGGTATGACGGTGTTGAAGTTATGGGTTCAGAAGGATATCTCATCAATCAATTCATTGTTGCAAAGACCAATAAACGGACGGACAAATGGGGTGGGAGTTATGAAAATCGTATTCAGTTTCCCATTCAAATTGTCAAAGGGATTCGTGAAAGGGTTGGTAAGAATTTCATCATCATTTATCGCTTGTCAATGCTCGATTTAGTGGAAGGTGGCAGCACTTGGGAAGAGGTCGAAATATTAGCTCAAGCCATAGAAAAAGCAGGGGCAACCATCATCAACACAGGCATCGGTTGGCACGAAGCACGTGTGCCGACGATTGGAACAATGGTACCTCGCGGGGGGTTTGCTTGGGTCACAAAACGGTTGATGGGCAAGGTAAATATCCCTTTGGTGACCACAAATCGCATCAATATGCCTGATATTGGCGATAAAATCATAGGAGATGGCTTTGCGGATATGGTGTCTATGGCACGTCCGTTTTTAGCGGATGCAGATTTTGTCGTCAAAGCGGAAACAAACCGAGCCGATGAAATCAATACCTGCATCGGCTGCAATCAAGCCTGTCTCGACCATACTTTTCAGTTGAAAACGGCGAGTTGTTTGGTCAATCCACGAGCCTGCCATGAGACGCTATTGCAGTATTTGCCGACAAAAAAGAAGAAGAAAATAGCCGTTGTCGGCGCAGGACCCGCAGGTTTAGCAACGGCAACAGTAGCCGCAGAACGAGGGCATGAAGTCCATCTCTACGATGCCGCTTCTGAAATTGGTGGTCAATTCAATATGGCAAAACAGATTCCAGGCAAGGAGGAATTTTATGAAACAATCCGTTATTTTAATAAGCAAATCGAACTCACAAGCGTATTTTTACACCTAAATACAAGGGTAGATGCCGCTTTTTTAACAAAAGAACAGTTTGATGAAGTGATATTAGCAACAGGCGTAACGCCTCGTACACTTAAAATTGAAGGCATTGACCACCCCTCAGTATTATCGTATATTGAGGTGTTACGCGATAAGAAACCAGTTGGCAAACGAGTGGCTTTAATTGGGGCAGGTGGTATTGGCTTTGATGTAGCAGAGTTTTTGGCGCAAGAAGGCGCATCAACAAGCCTTGATACAGAAGCATTTATGGAAGAATGGGGCGTGGATACAGCTTATCAAAAAGGGGGTGCTTTGACAAAACCACATCCTGAACCCTCACCACGTACCATCTATTTGTTGCAGCGCACAAAAGGTAAAGTTGGGGCAAAATTGGGTAAAACAACAGGCTGGATTCACCGTAGCAGCTTGAAAATGAAGAAAGTAGAAACCATTGACGGCGTGACCTATGAAAAGATAGACGACCAAGGGTTGCACATCAACATTGATGGTTTTTATAAACTATTAGAAGTTGATAATATAGTAATTTGTGCAGGTCAAGAGCCTTTGAATGCTTTGTTTGAACCGCTAAAAGAAGCGGGTATTTCCACACATATCATCGGTGGCGCGTTTGAAGCCCGTGAATTAGATGCTAAAATGGCGATAGAACAAGGGTCGAAGCTGGCTGCGGCTTTGTAGTTATAACTTTACGAAGATTCAAAATCTTCGTAAAGTTGTAACTTATTGAAAATTAATATTTTATAAAACCAATAGCCCCTCAATTTATTTTATTTCAACGCTTAAATTAATTACTAAACATTGGCACTTACAACAATCTGGACGGGTTCTGAACATTATATTTGCGACCCCGAATTAGCACAAGCCTTTCACATCGCCCGAACCCTCGGTATGCCGCTTTTGATTGAAGGCGAACCCGGAACAGGCAAGACGGAATTACCCATTCAATAC
Organism: Saprospiraceae bacterium; assembly: GCA_043728625.1. GTDB lineage: Bacteria > Bacteroidota > Bacteroidia > Chitinophagales > Saprospiraceae > JAAFJT01. The sequence goes on from JAYTMI010000212.1 coordinate 4,550, forward strand.
GCAAACGAGCAAAATTTGCCCCTTTTTACTTATCCCGTAGGGTCAAAAAGCAATGTTGAGCAATTTGTCGCTAAGTTCGACCACGTTAAATATTTACGTGATTCGCAAGTTGAAGTGCTGAATGCCCAAAGAACGGAGCGTGGTTTAGACCCCCTCAGTAGTGGTGGGCGTTCAACTGAGCGTTTGGATGATTATGTACTTATGGGACCTGCGGCAAAGGCTTTTAGTACGCCTCATTCTGTTTTGTTGATTGATGAAATTGACAAAGCACCGCGCGAATTTCCCAACGATTTGCTCTTTGCCTTGAGTCATCGGCAGTTTATTTTGCC
>JAYTMI010000213.1:0-3467 GCA_043728625.1 Saprospiraceae bacterium
GCGTTGGCTTCAAGTTTTGCTTGTATTTCCGACCATTCAAGACCTTTGTGGCGGTTTGGGTTTTTCTCAAAACGGGTTTTTAATGTTTTGATTAGTTCTTTTTGTTGTTCTGTTGATAGTTCTTTTTTATTTCCTTTTATCATAATATTTTTTTTACAAATCTCGGGTTAGAGGTCGTTTATAATAGCCGATAATGGTTTGGGGCTTGGCGATGTGGCGGTATTTGAAAATCGTCAGCCCGTAACTGCTGCTAAATTTATAACTAAAAGTTCATTTGTCAAAACTATAATGGAAGATGTTAACTAGAATTACTGAATAACTTTACTTATCTATTTTTGGAATTTCTCTGTCAAAAACCCAAATATTATGATGATTGTTTGGTTTGCTAGTCAATATTTCGTCAGCAATAAATTCATTTTGACTATTTCCAAATTTGTAATTAACAATATTTAAAAAATCCTTTCTCCATAGTGTTGCTTGTAAATTATTTTCTTTCCGCTCTAATTTACCTTTAAATAATATTTTTACTCGTCTTGTCTTACCATCTGCAACCATCTTAAAACTTATTTTCTTTTTCTTGTCGCCAAATAAGTGATACCTCGTTAAGCTAAATTTATCACCGTCTTGCTTTATTACAAACACACTACTTGTTAATCCCTTTGGTCGAGATTCTAATTGACTTTTTTCTATGTTTAGCACCCAAGTTCCTGTATAGTTTGGTATTTGAGCAAAAATGTGCGATTGACAAACGAAGAATCCAAGTACTGTTAAGAAAAATTTTATTTTATTTTTCATACTTACAAGAGTTTTGATACTAAAAGTTGTCTTTTGAATGGCGTACAACTCATTAATTTCTGAAAATTTTGTCGCACTTTTTGTATTGTTCTACCAATAATACAAAAAGTACGACAAAACTACTATTTTTTAAAAAATTCAAATTGCCGAATGGGCTTATCATTTTCTCTATGTCATTCATTCTTATTACTCATTCAATAAAATCTCCCAAAATTTTGTTTTTATACTACAAATATTTGTTTCTTTAAACTTTTGAAACTAATTTTGTTTATTGAAAAATATCCCTTTTTACTGAGGGGGGTATTTTTTGAAATAAAAAGAACATTATAATTTTAAAAAACTCAAAATCATTGGGTTATGAAGAAACAAGCGATGCAAAGGATGCACAATTTCCCAGATGCTGAACTCTATATGCTCTGTATGCAATCCATCCGTCATGCTCACCGAGACATCGAAGAGTTCAAACAATATGGTTATGCGCTCGACAAACTGACTGGTTTTGCCAGCCAATGCGAACGTTTTAAAAACTTGCCCGACGACGACGAACTCGTAGGTGACCAAATGATTGTGACCGAAAAGAAGTACGAAGCGGCTGAAAAACTAAAAAACGCCATCCGTTCCATTATGACGCGTGTGGAGATGAAATACTCCAATCGGTCAGGTCGTTACCGCAAATTTGGCACTGCTAAAATGGGCGATATGACGGACGCACAACTCCTTTTTTGTGGTCGTCGTGTCGCACGTGTCGCACGTGTACAAGCCGATTTTTTGGGTGATGTCGGGGTTTCTGAAAACCAAATCCTACGTGTTTTGGACGCTTGTATTGCCTTTGAAAATGCCATAAATATCCAACAAGACCGCATCGCCGACCGTGATATTGGTGTTGAAACCCGCATGGAACAAGGCAATGTCATCTATCAAAAAATGGTGGATGTGTGCAATATCGGCAAAGATATTTGGACAGATAAAGACCCTGTGAAATATGAACAATACTGCATTTATGAATCGAATAATGAACAGAAAAAAGCGCGAAAGCAGCGTTTGGCGACTGAAAATGTCGGAAATGCGATGGAAAATGCGATTCACTCATAATTAGTTGATAATGGATAGTTGATAATGTATAATATTATCCATTATCAACTATCCATTAATTGCGTGATTTTTTTGTGAATCCTAACTCTTACTTTTGTCTCAAAATACCCATCATGGAAAAAATACTCATCGTCGAAGACGACCCACATATTGCTGAATTGGTTTCCCTACATTTAACCGATGCGGGCTGCAAAGTAACGATTGAAAACGATGGTTTGGCAGGGCATGACCACGCCTTGCGTGAAACATTTGATTTGTTGATTTTGGACATCAATTTGCCCAAAATGACGGGTTTAGATATTTGTAAAGCTGTCCGCAAACATCGGAAATATGTACCTATTATGATGATGACCGCTAAGTCAGAGGAAAACGATATTGTTACTGGGTTAGAATACGGAGCAGATGACTATATCACTAAACCATTCAGTGTCAAGGAGTTAGTGGCTCGTGTAAAAGCGGTTTTACGCAGAACACACGCCATGAACGACGATTTAGCTAAAAGCGGAAAGGTACTGCAATACGAAGGTTTGACGATTGACATCGAAAATAGGACGGTTATACTGAGGGGGGAGCGCGTGGATTTAACACCCAAAGAATATGACCTTTTATATGTCCTTGCTAAAAAACCTGGTCGTAGTTTCTCCCGTCAACAACTTTTAGACAATGTTTGGGGCTATGAGTTTGAAGGTTTGGAGCATACCGTCAATTCACATATCAATCGGTTGCGTATAAAAATTGAACAAGATGTGCAAAATCCCACTTATATATTGACGACTTGGGGCGTGGGATATCGGTTTAATGATGATATTTGAATTTTTGACCACTGATTGGGCTGATTCGACTGATTTACGCTGATTTTTCTGTTTTGTAATTTATTTTACTGAGATATTTCTATGTTTTAATGAATTTCATTCTTTGAGTACCAATTAAGATAATATATGTGCCTTGGGCTAATAAAGAAACATCTATTTCTTTTCTCGTTTGACCACTTAAAACTGATTGACCAAGCATATTGAAAATTTGAAATTCCACTTTTTCACTTGCTTCAACCGTCAAAATAGTGTTTGTTACTGAGGGGTAGGCTTTTAGTGAATTTGGACTAATATTGGAGGTGGCATTAGAGATTGACTTTTTGAAGAAATAGACAGAACCCGCATCAATTAACATATTCATCCCAGTGACATCTTTATCATCACTCCAAGTCCCCACAAGTGCATAATCACCACTTATTGCCACACAGGTGCCAAAAAAATCATTCATAGCTCTATCTGAAGCGATGATTTTCGCTTCCTGCACCCAGATTGTACCCATTCGTTTGAAGATATAAGCAGAACCAGCGGCACTCAACATATTCATCCCTGTGGTATCATCGTCTTCACTCCACGCCCCAACAATAGCATAATCGCCGCTGATCGCAACGGAAGAGCCAAAATAATCTCTAGCTGCTCTATCTGCTGAAACGATTTTCGTTTCTTGTATCCAATTCGTACCCATTCGTTTGAAAATATAAGCAGACCCTGCATTTGTTTGAGTATTCCCTCCCATTGCATTTTCATCATCGTAGTGTGCCCCGACAATCG
>JAYTMI010000214.1:0-1952 GCA_043728625.1 Saprospiraceae bacterium
AATGATGAATTGGACATGCCCGAAAATGATTGACAAAATAGGAGTTGAAATTCAACTCACAAAATCAATTAATTTTGGGTATGAAAAAAGGACAAGTTACAAAGTTAAAAAGTGAAGTTAGACCTACCCGAGCACGTCGGTATTTTTCAGAATCAGCACGAAGATTAATCGTACAAGAAATAGACGATGGTCTTAGTAAAGCCGAAGCGAGTCGTAAATATGAGGTCAGTCACGCCAGTATTTATAAGTGGTATGCGCTGTATTCTAAGCATTATAAAGCGACTTTAGTGACGGTTGTTGAACACGTGAGCGATAGTCTTCGGGTCAAGAAACTTGAAGCTGAACTAGAACAAACGTATGCTATTTTGGGTCGGGCAAAAGCAGAAAATATGCTACTGCACAAGGTGATAGATAAGGCAGACGAAGCCATGGGGGTGGATATAAAAAAAAATTTCGATACCCCGCCCTTGCCGAATTCTTCCATCAAAAGCAAGCACAAAATAAGTCCCAAATAAGTAAAATAAGCATGGAAACCTTGTATGAAGCAGCCGGTATTTCAAGGCAAGCCTTTCATAATTGGCTACGTCCATCTACCTTAGACCTTATCAGAACACCTGAAAAATTGGTGGTCGAAATGGCTAAAAATGTTCGTAAGCAGTTTCTACCTGGTTCAAGTGCCAGAGAGGTTTATTTTTATATCCGAAAAAAGCATCAAGATTACAATTCTATGCTTTTAGGATGGGGAAAACACTCTTTTGAAGCACTTTGCTTGTTAAATGGCTTGCGAATAGAAACTAAACGGTTTGTACCTAAAACGACAATTAGAGGTAATTATGTGTTCTCTAACCTCATTGAAGGCTTACAAATCGACGATATAAACCGCATTTGGGTGAGCGATATTTGCTATATTTATGGCTCAAATGGACAGCTCGTGGGTTATGCAACAAGTCTTATTGATTTATACAGTCGGTTTCTGTTAGGCTTAAGTTTTTCAATTTCTATGCACGCTGAAGTTACATCACAAGAGGTCATTAAGCAAGCACTGAAAGTTAGAAATATCACTCGGTTTGACCACTTGATTTTTCACTCCGACGGCGGTAAACAGTATATCGAAAAAATATTTCTCGATGCCCTGCGCAGCCGAAATATTCAATCAAGTATGGCAGACAATTGCTACGAAAATGCCTTCGCTGAATCGTTTAATGACATTCTTAAAAACCATATGCTTTTTGACATCAATATCAACTCATTTGTTCAACTCAAAGGCTTTGAAAAATTCATTAAAGATTGCTATAATTTTAATAGAAATCATAGCGGCATCTTAAATTTAACACCCGTTGAATTTGAACAACACATTTTAACTTTACAACAATGTCAAAGAACTATTTTAAATATCAAGGTAATTACTTAATTAACTTAATTATAAATACCTTGTCAGTAGAAAAAATTTACTCTAATCGAGTTGAATTTTCTTTTCCCTTTTGTCAACTTTTTGCGGGCGACTCCAAATATATTGATGTTATAATTCATTGATAATCAGTAATTAAAATATTCCTAATTCCCAATTTATCATTCCTCATTCCCTTTAGGCTTACTTTTCTTTTCATTCAACTTTTTGTCATCCACATTTTGATTTAAAAAAGCATTGATTTCATCAAAATTGATGTTCGTCGTCAATTCGCCGAACTCATTGATGCCCATGTTGAGCTTTTCAACGGGTTTTTTCTTAGCCGCTTTTTTAGGTTTTTTTTCTTCAGACATATTTTGTGGTTTTGTAATTTTAAACTTCAATATTTTTTCTACGCAATTCAAAATGTTTTCCCAAATATACTTTCCTCACCATTTCATCAGCAGCCAACTCTTCAGCCGTACCCGCTTTGAGGATGCTGCCTTCAAACATCAAATAGGCGCGGTCAGTGATGGAGAGCGTCTCTTGAACATTGTGGTCAGTG
>JAYTMI010000215.1:0-4166 GCA_043728625.1 Saprospiraceae bacterium
CACTAATTTATTATTATTTTTTGTGTTTCGACTGATTGAAAACGACATTGATCAAGATATAAACAACGATAAGCAGCGAAATAGCCGCTTCACGCATCAATATTAAGAGTGCAATGGCAATCGCCGCAAAGATATACCGAATCTCGTTGCCGACCCAACCAAAGCCCTTGAATTTGAAAGAGAACATCGGAATTTCACTGACAAGGAGGTAACTACTGAGGGGTATCAAGGTGTATAAAAACGTTTTATTGGACACCACAGCCTCTAATCCTTCAAATTCGTTTTGTTTTATGACCAATAATCCGATAAAAAAAAGCGTATTCGCAGGTGTCGCCAAACCGATAAAATCGGTCGTTTGACGTGTATCAAGATTGAATTTTGCCAAACGATAGCATGAAAAAGCGGTAACAACAAAAGCCAAAAGCGGCAAATAAGAATGTTCAAAAGAAGATACTAAATCGCTGGGTTTGATGAGTTTATACAATATCAAACCTGGTACAACACCAAAAGACACCATATCTGCTAAGGAATCTAACTCTCTTCCCATGTCTGATTTAACATTTAAGAGCCTTGCGACAAAGCCGTCGAAAAAATCGGCGACCAGCGCAACGATGAGGAAAACGACCCCCTCAGTATAACGATCATTTTGGATGCTCACAAGGGCGCAAGAGCCGCAAAAAACATTGAGGAGCGTGAGGGCGTTTGGAATTTGTTTAACCATGTTAGTTATTGGTGAATTGGTTATTAGTTATTGGTTGATTAGTTATTGGTGAATTAGTGCAAAAGTAACTATTCGACAAATATATAGATAGCCAATTCCCTAATAACCAATCAACCAATTCCCCAATAACCAATAAACCAAATGAGTTAATGATTTGTGAAATACAAGGTCATTATTTGTAATTTTTCTACTTTTAGACCGTTATTTTTAAACGCTTTTATATATGAACGATAGCTTATTTTTTATCACCAAACAATAGCAAACCGTATTTGACGCTATGAAAAATTTTCACATCAGATTTTTACTTTTTACGTGCTTGATACTGAGGGGGGGCTTTTTATTCGCACAAGTCCCTGCGAATAATGAATGTGAGGGGGCCATAAACCTACCAAATGTACGCGGTATCCAATGTTCTGCCGACCGTGCCTATACCAATGTCGGGGCAACACCGTCAACTGTTGCGAGTGTATCTTGTTTTACTGCAAATGGGGCAGATGTTTGGTTTAAATTTACAGCCATCGCGACGGACGTTAGGATAACAATTATTGGCGCGACTCCGGTTGCTTCAGGCGGTACGTTGCGTCGCCCTGAAGTTGCTTTATATTACGGGAATAGTTGCGATGACAAGTCAGAAATTAGGTGTACACGTGACCTAACGGGCGGCAACACGATTGAACTGTATATGGGTGGACTTTTCCCAGGAAGTGTTTATTATGTGCGTGTTCAAGGGGCAAATGCTGGCACGGGGACATTCCGTCTGTGTATCAATAACTACAATCCACCTTCAAATATATCATCAGATTGTCCAACGAGTGCTTCGCTTTGCGACAAATCCCCTTTTGCTGTGCAAAGTGTGTCGGGTGCGGGGTCTAATCCACGTGAAATGGACGGTGCTTCTTGTTTTTCAAATGGTGTCCCGCAGTCAAATGTTGAAACTAACTCAACGTGGTTCAAATGGACTTGCTTACAAAGCGGTACTTTGACCTTTACGATAACACCCACTTTTTTAGATGACGATATTGACTTTATTGTCTATGAAATGTTCAACGGTATTCAGGACTGTAACAGCCGAACCATTGTAAGGTGTATGGCAACAGGGGAAACACCGGGCGGGTGCAAAATTCATGGTCCAACAGGATTACGTGATGGGGAAACGGATATTTCAGAGCCTTCGGGCTGTGGTCCAGGTCAAAATGGTTTTGTAAGACCTTTGGATATGGTGGCTGGTAAAAGTTATATTTTGGCAATTAATAATTTTACGAGTACGGGTAATGGTTTTAACATCGAATTTGGCGGCACAGGCACTTTCGTCGGTCCCGAAGCTAAAATTAATTTCAGTAAATCATCTAAAAGGCTCTGCCTTGGAGAAGACATCACTTACACCGATGCCTCCACTTTTTCAGCAGGTCAAATTGCCAAAAGGCAATGGCGTTTTGGCAAAGATGCTTCTGTTGATACCGCTTCTGGCGTCGGTCCTTTCAAGGTTTTTTATAAAAGTCCAGGTTGGAAAGCGGTTGTTTTGACCGTTACAACCGACAGAGGTTGCCAAGTGACAACGATTTTGGACTCCGTTTTTGTCGAAGGCTTTAAGTACGATAGCCTTGTTCGACAGCCCACTTGTGACTTGGGCAACAACGGTATGATTCGCTTGCGGGTAACAAATTGCGGTCGCGCGCCAATTCTATATAATTGGGAAAATACGGGTTTTACGACAAGGGACTCCCTAAGTAATTTGCAAAAAGGCACTTACCGAGTGGCTATAACGGACTCATCGCGGGTGTACATTGATACGTTTGTTTTCCGTGTTAGCCCCTTGGAAATTGCTCTCGATACAGCTGTACCCGCTGTTAAAGCCCCTTCATGCTTTGGTTTTCAGAACGGACAAATTACGCTCAAACCTGCCACAGGTCGTACGCCCTACGAATACAGTTGGAATGGACGACCGTGGACGCTTGACAACATCCTTTCAGCCCTCGGTCAAGGGCAAGTGACCGTCAATATACGCGATGCGAATAATTGTAAAGGTTCATTTACATTCGATGTCGTTGCGCCTCCAAAACTCGAGGTGGGTGTCGATACCATCAATATATCGTGTTATGGCTTAACCAATGGTAAAGCCATCGCTAAACCTGCTGGCGGCGTGGGCAATTATCGCATCAATTGGAGCAACGGCGCATTGGGCGATACCGCCGTCAATCTGCGAAAAGGCAACTACAATGTGACCGTTTTTGATAAAAATGACTGTATGACAACGACCGGTGTGTTGATAAATGAGCCACCTCAAATCCTTTTGACGGCTACTCGCATTAAGCCTTCACTGTGTTATGGTGATTCAACGGCTGAACTTGTGGTGCGTGGCGGAGGTGGCACACCTCCTTATCGGTATTCGATTGATGGTGTACGTTTTCAAAGTGATTCCTCTTTTTTGAAAATTCCTTCAAAAAAATACAGTGTTGTTGTTCGAGATTCAACGGGCTGTAAAACGACTTATGATGTTGTCCTGCCACAGCCCCCTCAGCTATTGGTCAATGCAGGACCTGATTTGGAAATTGACTTGGGTTATTCCGCAACATTGCGTGCTGTTGTTGTACCGACTTCAAAATCAGTGAGTTATATATGGACACCGCAAGACACAACGCTGAATTGTAAAAATTGTCCAACAGTCGTCGTTACGCCTTTCAATACAACGACCTATCGCGTTTCGGTGAAGGACTCAACGAATTGTACAGCTTTTGATGAGGTTTTAGTGCGGATTTTGAAACGCCGTCCTATCTATATTCCCAATGTTTTTTCGCCAACAGGCGATGGGGTGAATGACTTTTTTATTGCCTATGGCAACGTAGCGGCAGTTCGCATCAAAACGATGAAAGTATTTGACCGTTGGGGCGGCTTGGTTTTTTTAGGTGAAAACCTACCACTTGGCGGCGACCGCGTGGGTTGGGATGGTAGAGTGAACAATAAAGAGTTGTCTGCGGGTGTCTATGTCTATTTTTTCGTTATTGAATTTGTAGATGGCGAAGAAGTATTGTACAAAGGCGATGTGACGATGATGCGTTGATAGTCAAGGATTTACGATAAAAATATGGATCATCCCGAATTTCGTTGTTACAAAATTCGGGATTTTTTTTTGCATCAATTTTACAGAAAAAAAAACCACCTTGTAACTTTGAGTTATTTAACTCAAAACAACAAGGTGGTCATGTTAAATATACTGAACAAAGATAAATCGAAATTGAAACAACTTGGGAGATTTTCTATTCTTATATTCAACGGTGGGATATCGAACAAACTTTCCGATTCAATAAATCAGAATTTGGTATCCAATCTATTCGTCTCTGGGCATTTGAAAACCAACTTAAAAGGCTCGATAAGGCTCGTTTACCCCTTTATCGTCTTCGCTTAGCTTTATTTGCGCTACTTATGGTCGCTTTCGTCGCCGATTTTC
>JAYTMI010000216.1:0-10117 GCA_043728625.1 Saprospiraceae bacterium
TCACAGCACAATTCATCCTTTATCATTCATAATTCATCATTTTTATTTTAGGGATGTAGCGCAGCCTGGTAGCGCACTCGTCTGGGGGGCGAGGGGTCGCAAGTTCAAATCTTGTCATCCCTACTGATTTTGGGTCATATCTTGGGTCGTTTTTTGACGACTTACAAGATATAATGTTTATGTATTGGTCATACAATCAGCAATTGCAAGAAAAAGTCTTCTTGTCTATAATAATCTGGATTCTGCTGAATAGCGTTTTGCATAACACTAAATCCACCACAAGCATATTGTTCAAGTAAATTAGTCATATCATTAACTTTCTCTTTCAACTCATCCTCCGTCATTTCTTCAAGTGCTAATAAATCAATATTTGGTGCTTTCGCAATAACAGACATAAACATGATTCATGTTACGGTAGTGCCTTACCCAACGACAACAAATTAGCAAACAAACGATACGCTCCAGGCACACCCATCGGCATCTCTCTGAAAAACGAATAGCCCGTATAAACATACCAACCTTTGCCATGTTTGGCAACAACCAAACCACCGTCTTCTGCCTTTTCGTTGGTATCATTACAACTCAATAAGGCTTCATATTTACTGTCCCATTCTGATAGGAAATACAAGCCGCGTTCTTGAACCCAACCGTCGAAATCTTTTGCCGATATTTTGTTGGGTACGTTTAAGGCAGGATGGTCGGGTTTCAAAATACGCACAGTTGCATCTTCCTCCGTTGTGCGTCCACGACCCAATTTGAAAGGATAAGGTCCAAACTGTTGTAAAAGCAAATCACGTCCTGCTGTATTGTATTGAACCACCATAGTCCCACCATCTTCGACGTATTTCAAGAGTTTATCATTGTAAAACTTCAATTTCTCTTTGGTATTGTAAGCTCGAATACCGACAACTATGGCATCAAAACTTTGCAATTTGCCTTCGTGTTGAAAGTCAGCATCCTTGATTTCAGTTACTTGATAACCGATTTGCTCCAAACAAGCGGGCATATCGTCGCCCGCACCCATGACGTAACCGATGTTGATACCGCGCTTCTTGATGTCTAATTTCACGATTTTGGCTTCCGAAGGCTGCAAAACGGTTTGTGTCGGTATGTGGTCATATTCGATGATGCGAACCGATTTTGTTGGCACAGCAACATAGTCGTCTTTTGTTTTCAAATAAGCTTTTGAGACAATCGTTGCTTCACTTTCGCCTTTGGGTGGTGTGAGTTTAAAAGTCAAAACCGCCTCTTCCCCTTTGAGTTTCAATTTGAAATTTTGAGAAACTGGCTCAAGCATCCAACCGTTTGGCACTTCGGGTTTGAGCATCCCTTCTACGCCTTCTGCACCTGATTTGACAATAAAGCCCACTTCTTTTGGTTCATTATCGCCAAAAACAACGACATGCTCCACTAAATTGACAAATAGAGAAGGGGTCGCTTCAAACGGGCGGTACAATTCACCTTTTGCAGGAGCATCGTAGCGATTGACAATATTCGTCTCATAAGTCATTGGTTCCCCTTCAACAATGAGGTTAAATTTAGCACGTATAACCCGTGGCGTTTCGGGCAGACCCCTCAGTAATTGGTTGTCCACGCGATACAAACCGAGCGAGCCTTTTTCATTGAGCCAATAAGGACTCGTGTAGGCAATATCGTCAGGAATCAGCATTTTCATTTTGAACAATTTCCTTTCGTTGTTCGCCATAGTAAAATCAAGGATCGTATCCCGTTTCAAACCCAAAAATTCAATCGAATTCAGTTTGATATTTGACGCTGAACGATTAACAGCTTCAATTGTAAAGTCAACCGATTGACCCGGCACAGATGAAGCCACATTCGTAGCGGTCTCAAGATAAAGCCCTGAACACCAACGAATTAAATCTTTTATTTCATTCGACTTGCGTTCTTTCCAAAAAGGGTCTTTGATTTTTTCTATCAATTTTAAAGCTGAAACAAGCGCAGGAACACTCGCTGCAGGATTGTCAAATCTGAAATTGCGTTCAATACTTGCCATTACTTTTCCAATTTCGACCCCCTCAGTACCCAAGCGATTCCACGTCAAATCAATGCCTTCCAAAGGGTCATTACTCGTTGGTTTACCCAAAGAACCTTTCAAGAACTCCAAATATTCCGCATCCGAACCCCTTGAACTCAACGAACCCATGCCTTGACACTTGTGCATCGAACGTGATTCGGCAGCGATTTCGTTGTTTGATTTGCCTTTCGTTGGGTAATAAGTACCAATGTCGAGTTTCAACATTTTATCCTTTTTAGCGGCTTCAAACTTCTCTTGGCTGCCATAAAAAAACCATGAAGTATTGAAAAACAAACGTTTAGGTTGCCAAACCTTGACATACTTCAATTGTTCAGGAAATACTGAGGGGTCTGCCGCCAAGTTGAAAGCCTCTTCTGAAAGGATAGCCGACGAGGTATGATGCCCGTGCGTATCAACCGCAGTATCTTGTGAAAAACGGTTGATAACGATGTCAGGCTGTGTTTTACGAATCGCCCAAACCACATCAGAAAGCACTTCATTTCTGCCCCAAATTCGCATCGTTTCGGCAGGTGACTTTGAAAAACCAAAGTCGCTCGCACGGCTGAACATTTGATTGCCACCGTCAACGGAGCGCGCCATCAAGAGTTCTTCTGTCCGCAAGACACCCAGCATTTCGCGCAACTCTGTACCGATGAGGTTCTGACCCCCATCACCCCGCGTCAAGGAAAGATAAGTCATATTCATACGCCTTTCGTTTGCCATGTAGGAAATAAGGCGTGTATTTTCATCGTCGGGATGTGCCGCTACATACAGCACCGAACCCAGCGTATTGAGTTTCCGAATGGCATCGAAAATATCTGCGGAAGTGGGCTTTTTAGGTGCCACTTGGGCATTTGTAGATACAGATAGCAGAATTACACAAAAAGAAAGAAGTGATAGGCGTTTGAGTCCAAGCATTTTAAATGTCATTGATAACAGATTATTTATTTTTTATTCAAAAAGAGACGTAATGATAAAAATTTTTAAGCGAACAGCCAATGTTTTGCTCAAATCTTGCGACGAATAGACCCACCCATTCGCTAAACGAAATTAAACTTAAGGCAAACTTGCTGGTGAGTAGTGTCCTACGACAGGCAATGTCATCCACCACCTATTTCCTTCGGACAGTCAAACGCCTCATTCGTCCTCAATTGCTTGACTTTTGCAAGCACTTAATAGAACTTTACTACAAATTAAACCTAATGAAGGCGATGTTTAAATGTACAGTGAGACAATTTACTTGCAACACATCCTTCTTATATTTTTTTTTTCAATAAAAACAACTACATGTTGAGCAACACTACACATCGTTTGCTGGAGTCCTTCGGGATTCGCGAACACCTCTCAAGCGGTTTATATTATATCAAAGTCCAAATGCAAGGTGAACAGCCGATGGTTCAGAAATTGCAAATCATGCAATAAGCAAACGTGTTATAGTACTTGAATAAAGTGCAAACCCATCAGCCGTCGTTACATCCTGTAACGACGGCTATTTTATTTAAGCAACTGTTTGAAAACCTATAAATGCTGTATTTTCTATCGTCATCATAGTGATTGCAACTACTGATTATTTACCATTGCTAAACAAGAACCATTGCTTTTATTTTTTTGTAAATTTACAGCATCAAAATCATTCCTAATACTACCTCAAGGTAACAGTATGCAAAGCATCAATCCAAACCTCCAATTCTCACGTCGGCGTACCCCCTCAGTATCCGAGTATGTCGAAGGCATTTTGCAAGGCAACCGCGTCGTGTTGAGTCAAGCCATTACACTGATTGAAAGTACACGTTCCGAACACCAAACATTGGCACAACAAATCATTGAGCAATGTCTGCCTCATGCGGGCAAAAGCATACGCATTGGTATCACAGGCTCGCCCGGTGTTGGGAAAAGTACGTTTATTGAAGCGTTTGGAACGCATATTACTGAGGGGGGGCATCAAGTCGCTGTCTTAGCGATTGACCCGTCAAGTCAGATGTCGCACGGCTCAATTCTCGGCGATAAAACGCGGATGTTTCATCTTTCTACTAATGAAAAAGCGTTTATCAGACCTTCTCCCGCAGGTGATTCCTTAGGTGGTGTGGCTCGAAAAACAAGAGAAAGTATTGTTTTGTGCGAAGCGGCGGGTTTTGATGTGATTATTGTTGAAACCGTCGGCGTAGGTCAATCTGAAACGGCTGTTCATTCTATGACAGATTTTTTTCTACTCCTTTTGCTCCCTGGTGCAGGCGACGAATTGCAAGGCATCAAACGCGGCATCGTCGAAATGGCTGATTTAATCGCCGTCAACAAAGCCGATGGCGACCGCGAAAAAATGGCAAAACAAGCCAAAGCGTTTTACAATAACGCCCTTCATCTTTTCCCTATGAAAGAAAGTCGTTGGACACCACAAGCCGTTACCTGTTCCGCTTTGAGTGGTTTAGGCATCGCTGACATTTGGCACTTAATCAATGACTATCAACGTTTTACAAAAGAAAACAACTTTTTCCATGAAAACAGAAAAGCGCAATCGCATTATTGGTTGACGGAAAGTATTGAGTTGGCGTTGCATCATTTGTTTTATAAGCACCCCTCAGTATCAGCGGCATTTTCAGCCATCGAACAGCAGGTTTTGGATGGGGAAATATCGTCGTTTCGGGGCGCGGAGATGTTGATGGGAGTATTTATGTCAACAAGCCCCCCCGCAGTATAAACCCACTTTTCATCTCCATAACTCATCAACCACTGCCAAACCACCCCCAACCAAGCGCGCAAGCGGTCTCTTCGACAATTTACCCCATCGAAACGGCTTCGGGATAGAAAATGATTGCCACTCAACAGCACAATGCAATCCTCGATGTTCGTCAAATAAAACGTCGGACATAACGACGCCAATGCCGACAACACATTGATTGTCAATAGCTAAAACGATGTTACCCTCATGGACACGTTGACAAAATAACTTGGCTTGTGCGTAAGCTGCGCCATGCGGAGGAACTGCCAAGGTATCTACAAATTGCATCAACGTCTGGCGATGCCATGTACCGACTGCCGCGACAGCTTGCCGACAAATCTTATCGCCTATCGGCAAAAACAAGGTTTGACTGCCGAGACACCGTGCCCATTTAGCTGAATGTGGCGCATCCATTTGAGCCAACCAAATATTTGCCCCACGAATGAGGTGGCGACGTAAATCGTTGATATTCCAAAAGTTAGGTTGAAAAAGGTGTGTGATACTGAGGGGTCTCGCTTGTCGCGCATCCAGCGTTTCTAAGGGTTTGCTTTGTTGCAGAAGGCGTTGCCATTCGTCCAAAAAAGTAATAGATACTGAGGGGTTTACCACATCCGTCAAGCAATCGTTGTGTTGGCTGCGTGTCCAATTAAATGAGCCACTCAAAACACGTTGTCGGTCAATCACCACATATTTATGGTGTAACAAACCATGTCCGACATAACCAAAACCTTTTCCGCCGATATTTATGATTTTACCAAACGGCAAACCCGACGGACTGAAATTGAGTTGGTCAAAATTGATGATAAATTGCACTTTGACACCCTGTTGTTGCCGTGTGATAAGTGCATCAAAAACTTCGGGTAAAGTGAACCAACAAACGGCAATGTGGATTTCTGATTGAGCAGTGTGTATGGCTTCGGTTAAGACGTGGGGTAAATTTGTGAAGTGTGCTGTTGTCATAGTAGTTTGGTTTGTTTTTTCAACAAAAGTAAAACTATTTCTAAAATTACTACATTAATACACATTATTCGCTCAGACATACTCACCTATATACTCAAATTCCTTCTCAATAGCCTTTTTAGAAGTTTCTCCAATAAAGTTTGTCAATGCTTTACCGATAAATGGAATTGTGCAATTGACTTCCGTAATAGAGGCGACAGCCGTACCACTTTCATGCGTCATCAGTTTCATTTGTCCTTGAATATCGAGTGGCGCACTATGCACTTTTATAGTGATGTTACAGTAATATGGTCCGCCTGTCGCACCTTTCCAAACCTCTGTTTGCGTCATTTTGCTCCACGGTTTTATGAATGATTTGAACACATTGGGTACGTCAATGGGCATTTCACGGATAATTTCAACAGTGACACTGTCTCCTTTTTTCTGGATGGACACTTCGATGTTGCGCGCACCGAGGGCTGCCATTTTAGTTTTAATAAAATCTTTATTGATGCAGCTTTCATAAATGGCATCAATGTTCTGTTTGTATATGTGGGTATTCGTGAGTTTCATTGTTTTATATTGATTTCACATAAATGTTGATATAACTGGATATTTCATAGCATAAAAAACTCAATACTCAAATTGTTTTACCTCAGGCGTTTCCAACAAAAATTCATTGAAAATATCGAGGTGCGACTCTCTGCCAAAAATTTCATAGGAACAAGTTGTTTCGTTTTGACTGCGTTTCTCTTTTAGTTTTTTGTACTTAAGTTTGCATTTTCGCAACTCATTTTCAATACGTGTATCCAATACATGACCATCAAAAGAGATGAAATAAAGGCGGCGTTTGTGTAAAATATCTACTTTATTTTGCAAATATTCAAACAAAGAAAGAATCAATAAAGTCACGCCCGTAATGACCGTTGCCAACAAATAATCGCCAGCACCGACTGCCATACCGATGCCTGCCGTCACCCAAATTGTTGCTGCCGTAGTCAGACCATAGACAGTCACGCCGCTTTTGAAAATCACACCCGCACCGATAAAACCTATGCCTGTAATGATATTAGCGGCAATACGGTCATGCGAAATGCTGTCGCCTGCTAACCGGATAGACAGAATCGTAAACGCTGTCGCACCAATACATATCAGAGCCAAAGTCCGAAAACCTGCGGGCTTGTTTTGGTATTCGCGCTCTAAACCGAGTAAACCACCGAGAAAAATGGAAATACCCATTTTTATGAGTTCGTCAATGAGTTCGTGGGTGTTCATTCTTGTAAAAAGGAGTTTAGTGATTCAAAATTTCTTTTCAATACTGAGGGGTCACATATTCCGCCGATACTGCCCCCCCACTTCATAAAGCGCATGAGTAATCTGTCCCAAAGTACAAAACTTCACCGTCTCCATCAATTCTTCAAATAAATTGCCATTTTTCAAGGCAATGTGTTGTAAACGTTGCAACATTGCGGCTGATTTTCCTGGATTTCGCGCTTGCAAAGCGTTGCGTGTAGCGATTTGAGCGTCTTTTTCTTCTTTGGTTGAGCGAATAACTTCCTTCGGCAAAACCGTAGGCGACCCCTCAGTATTGAGGAAGGTATTGACCCCAATTATCGGCAATTCGCCTGTATGTTTCAACATTTCGTAGTGCATACTTTCCTCTTGAATTTTGCCGCGTTGATACATCGTTTCCATTGCCCCCAAAACGCCACCGCGCTCTGTTATGCGGTCAAATTCAAGCAAAACGGCTTCTTCTACTAAGTCTGTGAGTTCCTCAATAATGAAGGCACCTTGCAACGGATTTTCGTTTTTTGACAAACCCAATTCATGGTTGATAATCATCTGAATCGCCATAGCTCGACGAACAGATTCTTCTGTTGGTGTCGTTATGGCTTCATCATAAGCATTGGTATGCAATGAGTTACAGTTGTCATAAATGGCGTACAAAGCCTGTAAAGTGGTGCGAATATCATTAAACGCAATCTCTTGTGCATGAAGCGAGCGACCTGACGTTTGGATATGATATTTGAGTTGTTGACTTCGTTCATTGGCTCCGTATTTTAGTTTCATGGCTTTTGCCCAAATCCGACGAGCAACACGACCGATTACAGCATATTCAGGGTCAACACCATTGGAAAAAAAGAAGGACAAATTGGGCGCAAAATCGTCAATATTCATGCCCCGACTGACGTAATATTCCACAAAAGTAAAGCCGTTAGAGAGCGTAAATGCCAATTGCGAAATCGGATTTGCCCCTGCTTCGGCAATGTGATAACCTGAAATGGAGACGCTGTAAAAATTGCGAATTTTATTGTCGATAAAATATTCCTGCACATCGCCCATAAGTTTCAAGGAAAACTCGGTTGAAAAAATACAGGTGTTTTGCGCTTGGTCTTCTTTCAAAATATCGGCTTGAACGGTGCCGCGCACTTGGCTTAATGCTTTGTTTTTCAATTGGTTGTAAATGTCTGTCGGCAACACTCGGTCACCTGTTAAACCTAACAGCATTAAACCTAAACCATCATTTCCTTCGGGTAAATCGCCCAAATACTGAGGGGGGTATAATGGTGAATGGTGGATGGTGAATGGTGGATGGTTGCCGTTTAGTTCTTGTTTTTTTTGTTCAACAAGGTGCTGTAAATTATTTTCGATGATATATTTTTCACATTCTTGGTCAATGGCAGCGTTCATAAAAAAAGCACAAATGATAGCTGCTGGTCCATTAATGGTCATCGAAACAGAGGTTTTAGGATTGGTCAAATCGAAGCCAGAGTAGAGTTTTTTTGCATCATCGAGGCAACAGACATTCACGCCCGAATTGCCCACTTTACCATAAATATCAGGTCTAAAATCGGGGTCTTCGCCATATAAAGTGACCGAATCAAAAGCAGTTGACAATCTTTTGGCAGGTAAACCCTTGGAAACGTAGTGAAAACGGCGGTTTGTGCGCTCTGGATTGCCTTCGCCTGCAAACATCCGCGTTGGGTCTTCGCCTTCGCGTTTGAATGGAAAAACGCCTGCGGTATAGGGAAATTCGCCCGGCACGTTTTCTTGTAAAACCCATTTCAAAATCTCACCCCAATCCTTGAATTTAGGTAAAATAACACGCGGAATTTTATTACCCGACAGCGTTTTGCGATAAGCAGGTACCTTGATGTCTTTGCCGCGCACTTGATAGATGAATTCATCGGCAGTGTAGGCAGCCCGTTTGGCTTCCCAATTGTCCAATATCTTTTTGCATTGTCCATCAAGTTGTAATTCAATTTCTTCATACAGTTTTTTCAACCCCTCAGTAATTTCCTCCCAGCCCCCAAAGGGGGAGTTGGCGTGGGCAAAAGCCCCCTTTGGGGGTTGGGGGGAGGCATATTTTTCGAGGCTTTCTATTGTATTTTTTATTGAAAACAATTGCCGTGCAACGTTCACTTGTTTTTCAACCCATTTGTCATAAGCTCGATTATTTTCAGAAATTTCAGATAAATAACGGGTGCGATTGGGTGGAATTATAAACGTTTTTTCAGCCGAACTTGACGCAAGTTTAAAACTTGCGTCAAGTTGAGATTTAAACTGAACCCCTGTTTTTCCTTCAATAATGGTCAACAAATGAGCATATAAATCATTCATACCCGCATCATTGAATTGCGAAGCCATTGTGCCATAAACAGGCATCGTATCGGGTGCCGTATCCCAAAGGTTGTGGTTGCGTTGATACTGTTTTTTGACATCACGCAAGGCATCGAGTGCGCCGCGTTTGTCAAATTTATTGATGGCAATGAGGTCAGCAAAATCGAGCATATCAATTTTTTCCAACTGGGTCGCCGCACCGTATTCGGGTGTCATGACGTAGAGAGAAACGTCAGAATGGTCAACTATTTCAGTATCAGACTGTCCAATGCCTGAAGTTTCAAGTATAATCAAGTCAAAATTTGCCCCCCTCAGTATATCCACCGCTGATTGCACATATTTTGACAAAGCCAAATTTGACTGCCGTGTTGCCAAAGAACGCATAAATACGTGTCCGTTGTTGATAGCGTTCATCCTAATTCTATCACCTAAAAGTGCGCCGCCTGTTTTGCGTTTTGAAGGGTCAACTGAAACAATAGCTATCTTTTTTTCTGGAAAATCCATCAAAAAACGGCGCACCAATTCATCAACAAGACTCGATTTACCTGCGCCGCCAGTGCCTGTGATGCCGACAATGGGGGTTTTGAGTTTTAGGTTTTGGGTTTTGAGTTCAGATAACCATGCTTCATTTTGTTCGGGAAAATTTTCAATGGCTGAAATAAGTCGTGCGATACTGAGGGGGTTATTCGCAGAAATTTGCTTGATTCCACCATTAATATTAGTGCCTAATGGGAAATCGCATTGTTGCAAAACGTCATTTATCATGCCTTGTAAACCCATTGTACGACCGTCATCGGGCGAGTAAA
>JAYTMI010000217.1:0-4702 GCA_043728625.1 Saprospiraceae bacterium
CAATAGTTCGTTAAGAAATCAAGCAGCCATAGCCTCATAACTCATTGAGAACAAGAGCTGTTTAATTTTAGGATTATTTTTAACAGAGTTAGGTTCTAAGCCCAATGCGTCAGAAAATAATTCGACCATTTTAAGGTTGTGATAATAGTTTTTAATATCGTTCATAGAAAACGGCTCATCCTGTTGCCAATGAGTTGCCTTAGCGACAGAGACAGTGGTCAATGAGATATTAATATGATTAAATAATTTAGTTTCATTCGTGCTTTGGCAGTGCATTAATCCAGTATATTGTTTAGCATCACGGAACAAAAACTCGATCTGATAACGACACTGATAATGCTTCATAATGTATTCAAAATTCCAGTTTGTTCGATTGGAAAAATATAATTTTCGCGTTTGCAGTGAGCCATCTTCTTTCAGATAGTCCACAGCGACTAATAAGACGGTCATTTTTAAGCATTTTACATAGACTAAAGCCGAGCGAACGATTTTTTCGGTATCTTGTTCCACTATGGGTAATCGTTCATTATCGAGGTTTTGCCAATCTATTTTACCGTCTTTTTTAGCTGGGCGACCTCTTTTTCGTTTCCCTACGTGGGGTTTAGGGACATAAAATAAGCACTGATTAGATTTTAGGCAACTGATAATATCAATACCCATAGCGATGACAGGTTTAACATAAGTGGCTGCACCAAAATAAGTATCAGCGACTAATAAATTACCAAAATGCTGTATGTGACCTAAATTGCCTTTAACTTGACTGACATAATAATCAATTAAAGTTTTGCCTTCTTTTTTTAAATTTTTGGGTGCGGGGGTTAATGTACTGGTTAAGTGATAAGCCGTATGCTGTTTTATATCGCCAACAGCAAAACAACTCATTTCGAGTCCAGATTTGCTTTTCCCCAAGCAACCAGACCAAAAATGACCGATACTCGGAGTCTTTTTGCCACTTTTAGTTAAAAAACTGGGGTCAAATATGACAAAGTGGTCACCACTACCGTGAGTGTCAATTAACTCACGATTGAAATTGACTAAATCAAGTTCTTTTTTAAACCAATTATGATACGTCGTTTCACAATGTTCCCCCCATTTTGACATATGGGTAAAATTCAACCGACGGGGAATTGTTAAAAACAAGGGTAAAATATGCAGCATTATTCTTTGTCGAATTTTGCCTGTTACCGAAATTGCGCATACATTTGCACAAAGGGATTTTTTTGTTCCTTTCATTGTGTGTACTTTTTTAGGTGTGGTAACCCAAAGGTACACGCTTTTTTTTTATCCCTTTTTCTATTTTCTTAACGAACTATTGATTGTGAATCATGCCTTTTTTGTACGTTTATTATCCAAACTACAATTTTTTTATTTTCACCTCCACCCGCCGATTGAGCAAATCCTCTTCGGTGCTGCACCCGCCAGCTACACAATCTTTAAGCGGGCGAATGCGTCCATAGCCATGTGCCAACAAGCGTTTTTGTTTGATACCTTGCGATTTAAGATACGTGACAATCTCTTCGGCACGTTGTGTCGAGATGCTTTTAGCCAATTTATCGGTCTCGATGACCCCCTCAGTATGAACACAGATTTCGATGATTAATTTGCGATTTTTCTTCAAAAATGCTACTAAATCGTCTAATTCTAATGCCATATCAGGCGAAATACCTAATTCTGCCTGAGTGGTATAACGTATGTTTTCAGCAAGAAAGGACTTATTGGGACGCATTTTATCATTGTCTAGCAATTTTTGCATGGCATCCAGATATGTCTTTTTACCTTCATTTTCATCCTTTACAGCATCTGATTTTTTAGATTGACTTTTGCCTTCATCTTCATTCTTTACAGCATCCGTTTTCTTAGATTTAGTTGTCTTTTTACTGGCACTTGTACTTTCTTTTTTATTTGTTTTTTTAGGACCAAATGAGGTATTATGGTTAGTCGCATCTGCAATCACTTCTGGGTTGTTATTCACAATTTTTGGCTCTTCAAAGGATATTTTCGGGCTATTATCAACCAAAATCGTCTCTTTTTCAACTTTAGATGAATCTTTATTGATGACAAAAACCTTGTTGTCCGGCATTGGTTCAGACAGCATCTTGAACAGAAAAATATCGTCGCCTCGTCCACCACGCATAGAGGTAAAAGCCCCGCCCACACCGTCTTTATCAAAACAAATCGAAATATCGTCATAAGGGCTATTGATAGGTGCGCCCACGTTGACAGGCGTTTGCCATTCATGGCTTCCCGTCGAATCCTCTTGCGTCACAAAAATATCGTAGCCGCCATAACTTGGATGCCCTTTTGAACAAAAGTAGAGTTTGCCATCGGCGGCGGCGTAAGGGAAACCTTCATTAGCGGCTGTATTGACATTCTTTCCCAAGTTTTCAGATTTTGTCCACCCTTTTTTAGTTTTCGTCACAACATATATGTCTAAACCGCCAAAACCGTCACTTCTTTCAGCAGTATAAAATAGGCGTTTGCCATCGGGCGATATGGAAGGATAAACATAGTTGTTTTCAGGTGTGCAAAAAGACAACATTTCTATATTGTGAAACGAAGTACCATCTTCTGTTTCGGCAGTAAAAATCTGCATATTATATGTGCCATTACGTCCAGGTTTGCTGCCATTGCGGCAAAAATAGGCACGTTTGCCATCAGCCGTAAACGAAATATTGGAGGTATTTCGGTTTATTTCGGTCAATTTTGCTGATATTTCACGTGGTTCAGCAAACGATGTATCACCTGTTCGCTCGGCATAATAAACGGTGACATAATCACGACCCGTTGTAGGGTTTTTTTCTTTTAAAATATTGAATCCAGGATGGCGGTCGGAAGCAAAAGCAATGCCTTTGCGGAACATAATTGGCGCATTATCGTCGCCGTCAGAGTTTTGGGTAAACGGAAAGACTTCGACATCTTTAAATAAAGGTTTCAACGTTTTAACTTTATCCACATTGTCGAGCAACAGTTTGCCACGTTCATTTTTGGGCTGGAGCTTATTGTATTTTTTAAAATAGAATTTTGCCTCGTCGTACTGCCCCAACATCATAAGTGTTTCGCCATATTGCAAAAAATCGTCGGGACGCGCATTATCGTCTTCTACAATATTCGCCATAAGCGGTGCAGCTTTTTCGGGACGGCTCAAAATACGGTAGCAGTTCGCTAATTTCCCTCGAGCGGCGGTATTATTAGGTTTTTTGGCAAGGAAGGCTTCATATATCGGTATCGCTTCTGCGTATCCGCCGTTCTTGAACAATTCGTTGGCGCGGTCAAGATTTTGCCCCCTCAGTAGTGTTGTCAAAAAAGTGAAACAAATGAGTATCCTCAATTTAAATACTATCATTTTACCATTTTCAGTTTAAATCGTGTCGTAATTTTGGTTATAATTCTTTTAAACTTTGTAACTTTAATGTCTTATTCGACAAAATAAGTGTTACATATTCTATAGTTCTACGTCCAAAAGTCGTGCTAAGTTCATCGTTCTAAGACATAACAACTGTCAATAAACAACATTTTTATGTATTTTAGGGCAAATATAAACTTAATACGCTCAAGTTTTTTTGATAACAATATTTTCAAATCATCAAATACTTTATTATGAAATCCATAAATTTCTTATGTATGGCTTGTTTGGTGGCTTTTTTAGCCCCCTCAGTATCCATCGCTCAAATAACACCCAAAGGTGTTGAAGAAACAAAGTCGGTTGCTGCGCCTGCCACCATTTCGCTCGTTCGTGAAGGTGAACGCCCTATGAGTCAAGGCAGTAAAAATGCTTTGACGATTGACATTCCCAAAACGTCAGCAAAATTCGCTGAAAAATTGTGGAAAGATTTCGTCAAACAATATAAAGGGGACACGAAAAAAGACCGAAAAACAGACGAATGGTTCACAGATAATGCCATGATTGGCAGCATCGGTGGTGCAAATACTGTAGATTTATACGCAAAATTTACGGAAAGTAATGATGCAACTACGCTCGGTATGTGGATTGACCTCGGCGGTGCTTATGTGGGGTCAAAAGAATATGCAGACAAATATGCGGCGGCAGAAAAGATTATGACTGATTTCGCTTTGACCGTCCAGCGTGAGCAAACAAAAATTCAGCTCAATGACCAAAACGATGCCTTAAAAAAACTCGAAAAACAACAACGGAACCTTGAAAAAGACAATCAAGGCTTGCATGACGACATCGAAAATTGGAAAAAAAGAATCATAAAAGCCGAAGCCGATATTGAAACCAATTTGAAAAATCAAGAAGACACCAAACTAAAAATCGAAGCACAAAAGAAATTGGTGGAAGAGGTTCAGAAAAAATTGAACTCAATAAATTGATTGCGAAGTAATTAGGCATTAAATAAAAAAACGTTAGGACTCGAATGAATCCTAACGTTTTTTTATTTAATGTTCTATCAACTTAATTTAAAAAAATTAAGCCGTTGCTTTTGGCGTGATGAAAACAACGCGTCTGTCATCTTTACCTTTTTTGAAACCAACTGTACCTTCAACAGCAGCGTGTAAAGTATGGTCTTTGCCCATATACACGTTTTGACCTGCGTGAAATTTTGTACCACGTTGACGAATCAAAATATTACCAGCAATAGCTGCTTGACCGCCGAACATTTTTACGCCCAAATATTTGGCTTTACTGTCGCGTCCGTTATCCGAACTACCCGCGCCTTTCTTATGTGCCATGTCTTTTTTT
>JAYTMI010000218.1:0-8625 GCA_043728625.1 Saprospiraceae bacterium
CATATCATTGGTTATCATGCTTTTTCGGACATAGCTGCAGGTGTCATTGCCTCGCGTGCTTTTGTCGAAAATTTAGGAAAAGTGGGCATTTTAGAACAAATCAGACAGTTTGACGATGAATATTATATTGCTCGCCACTACCCTATTGACTACCCCTCAGTAACTTATATCGTAGAAGAAGAAGGACAAGTTTTAGAGATTGGCAATACGAAATTGACTTTTTTCCATGCCACAGGGCATAATCCAGATGGCATTTTTACGGTTGTCAATAATATGTTCATTGCGGGGGATTACCTCTGCGATGTGGAGTTTCCGTACATCTACCACAGCAGCTGGGCATATCAAGATACATTGAATAAGATTGAACCTATTTTGCAACAACATGATATTCAATTGTTTATAAACGGTCATGGCAATCCCACAACGGACAAAGCAGAGATAATAAGGCGAAAAGAAGAAGCTTTGGAGTACATCGGCAATGTGCGCGGCAGCATCAGAGCAGGTAAATATTTTGATTTTGACAATTATATGATAGACAAAAAATTTCAATTCCCACGTATCATGCGCCGTTTCCACGAAGGCAATTTAAATATCATGCGCCAAGAGGAATTCGGGTGAAAATACAAAAGCCCTGACGGGAGATGTCAGGGCTTCAAAGCTTAAAATCGGTGAGGGATTCTATTTCAATTCCTTCACAAACGCTTCAAATACTTTTTGACAATTGATATAATCTGACAATTTGCGGGCTTCATTTTGGTTGTTGATTAATCGTCAATAAAGCTGAAAATATCGTCATCGCCTTGACCACTTGCACGGTTCGATGAAAAAAAGCCGCTTTTTTTATCATCCGTTACGATGATACCAAAATCATCACTTGGACTGTTAATCGGTTCAGGCAAAGCCGTAGGTGACAACCAAGTATCAGAACTCTTTTTCGTCCAAAAAATATCAAAACCGCCGACAGCTTTGCGTCCATTGGTTGCAAAATACAAGGTGTTGTCGGGATGAATGAACGGAAAAACTTCATTTGTTTCCGTATTTACCCCAGCTCCAAGGTTGATAGGATTGCTCCATTTACCTTTCTGTAAAGACGAAACATATAAATCTAAACCGCCTCTACCGCCCGGACGATTGGAAGCAAAATAAAGCTGTTGCCCGTCGGCAGATACTGAGGGGTGCATACAGTCGAAATTATTGCTATTGAACGGCAACTCTTCGATATTTTCCCAAATACCTTTAGAAATATTGAGTTTTGCTGAATAAATTTTCAGCTTGACTTTTCCGTCTCGACCTACTTTGAGTTTCCCTTTTCGGAGATTGGTGCGCGTAAAAAAAACGACATCACCCGCCGCATTGAATGAAAGAGGTCCATCGTAGAACTTTGTCGTCAGTTCATCGGCAAAAGTAATCGGACGCTGCAATTTGCCGTCATTGCCGCGTTTTGCATAAAAAATGGAAGTGGTTGACTTTCCTAATTGAGCGTCTTCTTTTTTATCTGTATTGACAGCTGGATTTGAAGCAATGAAAACCAACCCTTTATGATAAAACGCAGGGCTGTATTCTTGGAAAGCCGTGTTGATACCGCGTTCATTGACGACAGTAATCTGAGCCTGAGATGAAGTTGTTGAAAGTCCAATAAAGGTAGGAAACAACAGTAAAAAAAAGGTGCGCTTAAACATTGAATTGAGTTTTAGGTGAATACAAAAACGTTTCACAGTTTCGGTTGAGATAACCACAAAATTTACTTTTTAAATTTTGTGCCGAATTTTAGTTGATAGCGGCTTGTCCTTTTTACTAGTGTTTGTAATATTGTTTTAGCCAATAGTTTGTTGGCTTTGACAAAGTTATGAATAATTTTAAATATAAATAGAAAATAAAAGCATTTAAAAAATATTTATCTAAAAATAGGTTCCGGACACCAACAATAAGCATCCAGAACCCATTTTCTAAAGCCTTAGTCCGACCTGCGAACCATGCCAATGACGAACAGCAAGACTGCGGCACCTACTGCCCCAGTAAGAATTTGACCGCCCATCGTTTTGCCAAATGAAACGCCTAAAGCCCCCAGCAACCAGGTACCAATAAATGCACCCAAGATGCCGATAACAATATTTCCGATGATACCAAAACCGCCGCCTTTGACAACAAAGCCTGCGAGCCAACCGGCTAATGCTCCAATAAGAAGCGTGTACAAAAGTGGATTCATATTGCAATTTTTTAATAAAAGGTGAGAAAATGTAGTTTTCAAAATAAAATGTCGGGTGCAACATTACCTAAGGAATGTATGTATCGTAAAAATAAAAAAAATCCGCTGCATTTCACGAATGCAGCGGATTTTAAAGAAGATATTTTTTTCTATTATTTAAACAAACTGTCGTAATCGCTACTGCCGCTTCCCGATGCTTGTTGTTTGTCCGCCTTTGGTGCATCTTTGAGTTGCAAAGAGTCGCTTTTCTTAGGGTCAAGCAGCATCAAAGTGCTTTGATTTTCCCATTCTTCAAGCATTTTCATGCCTTCTTCTTCAAAAACGCCGTTTTGAAGGTCAATCGAATTCATAATATTCGACGACATATCCATGAAACGCTCCATCTCTCCGACTTTCGATGCCACGTCATTATTGATGTTTTCCATTGCCATTTCGAACATCGCCCGCTTGTCAGGGTCGCCCGTCAAAACGTTCATAGCCGAAGACATCGCCGAGTGACTTGTGCGTATGATGGCTCTTTCCTGTTCTTTTACCTTCACTTGGTCGCGAGTATCTTCAAGCAGAATTTGTGAATTATCATACATTTTGCTTAGAATGCGCTCTAAAACCTCAATTTTCTTAGCCAAAACGTCATATTTCTCGTTGCTGTCTTGCATCCGAGCTGCTTTACGCGTAAAAAGCACAATTTGCGATTCCTGCCCTTGCTTTTTAGCCTGGTCAGCGAGGCGCATATTTGAGCTAATCTCTTGTGCATTTTGCGTCATCAGCTGCGTCAACTTCTGCTTCTGCCCTTTGAGTGCAGAAATTTGTTTGCTCATTTTGCCCAAATTACCTTCAAGGCTTTCGACATAACTTTTCAAGATACCAATCGGGTCAATCGTCACGAACATGCTCGTAATGCCCCGCATCACACTTTTGTAACCATACCACACGAGGTTGCGCATACGAGGGTCGAGTACCATATAAATGACCGCCGCCAAAGCAACCAGCATCAAAGACAAATACAAAAGATTGGAAGTCAATGTAATAAGATATGGTAGAGCTTGATACAATAAGTAACCACCGCCGAGTAAAATACCCGTCATAAAAATGAGACCCGTTACGCCTTCTGGTTTTTGCCAAAACGATTTAGGTTTAAATTGAGGCGTTGGTGTTGAGACAGGAGTGATATTTGCCATTTTATCAGTTAGTTTTAAGATTTTTTAAATAAAAATTGATTTTTCAAAAATTAGTTCATCAAAAGTGATTGATTAATACCCCCTCCGAAGGAATCCTTTGGATCCGTATTTCCCAAAAAATATTTACCATTCACCATTAAAATATTCACCATTACTAAAGGTGTTGCCGCATATTGTCAATGTCTTTTTCCATCAAATTCAATATGCTTTGATGCGTAAAAAGATATTTAGATTTAGCTTCATCTATTTTAGCTGCTGCATTCTCACGCTCGTAGTCCAGTTCCCGTATTTTAGTCCGCGACACTTCAACTTCTTCTTGCAACTGCTTAATTTTAAGCTCATTATCTGTAATTTTTTTTTGCAACTCGCCTACTTGTTGCAGGTTTTGACCAATTTTGAGGTCTTGCTGTTTTTGCGAAGCCGCATCAAAATGCTCTCTTTCTTTGATGAGCACATTTTTGTAATGCGTTGCCGTTTCTATGATTTTATCTTTTGTCAAACCCATCGTCGTCATGGTCGCAAAAGCAGAACGGATAGCGGTAATCTCATCTAAATTCATTTTTTTCAAATTGTCAACAGCCATCCTAAACTCGAGGTAGTCAAACCCCGGCAGGTTGGCTTTTTCAATGGCTTTTGCAATAAATTCGACACTTTTTTCATCTAAACCCAGATTCTCTCCAAAAAAATTCTTCATAAGTATTATCCTATATTTTTAAAGCTAAATTTTACAGCTAATTGTCGTCCAAAATTAAACATTTCAAGTATCTAAACAAAAGGCTTGACCAATTTTGTTCACCCCCTCAGTAAGGCTTCGACAAAATAAGGCTTTTTTGGGTATAAACTTGAATTTTTATCTGTCTAAAAATTCCTAAAATTCGGCATTGAAAAACTCAAATATAACAAAATACAAAAGTTCTACTATTTCAAAATTTGGAAATAGTCAAATAGTCACATTTAAAGAATCTTGAAATCATCCAAATAGAATACTTTTGCATCTGAAAAACGTTATATCCGATTATGCTGAAACAGATTCAAATATATATCCAACAACATCCACTCTATGTTAATCTTTTAACATGGGCAAAAAGTAAGACTTTTACAGGCTTTCAAGGCGTCTCACTCTATGAAGTCCTTCGTTTTTTATACGCTGAAGTTTTTCTCAATCCCACGACAATGATGCGTGCGAATGCCATTGCGTTTAGCTTTTTCATGTCCTTATTTCCTGCATTTTTGGTACTTTTCTCACTCATACCTTTTGCTATTACTCTTTTACCCATTAAACAAAGCGACATATTAAAACAACTCAACGATACCATCATAAACGTTATGCCCAACGAAACAGGGGACAGTTTCTACAAACTTATCAGTTCTTTTTTGAAAAAGAAAAGAACTGATTACTTCAGTGTCGGTTTCGTGCTCTCCATTTATTTCGCAAGCAATGGTTTAATGGCTTTGATGCGCAGCTTCGAAAAAAACCATGTCATCTTTCAACGCATACCACCCCTCCAAAAACGTATTCGCGCAATCGGCATGACTTTCATGTTAGGCGGTTTACTGATAGTCAGCACCTTATTAGTCATTTTAGGCAATCAGATTTTTAATTTCATATTTAAAATATTAAGAATCAATCAATTAGGTGCTTTTTTCCTTATCCTTTTAAAATGGCTGGCAGTCATCGCTGCCATATATATTGGCATCGCTGTCATCTATCGGTTCGGTATTACACTCAAAAAGCGATTGCACTTTTTCTCACCCGGTGCACTCACCGCCACATTTTTATCTTTGCTATCAAGTATTCTTTTTTCCTTCTACGTGGACAACTTTGGACAATATGACAAGGTCTATGGCTCTTTTGTTGCAGGTATCATCCTACTTTTATGGCTGCAACTTAATGCTGTTATCCTTATTGTCGGCTTTGAATTGAACGCAGCCATTGCTGTCAATCATGATCTAATATCTCAAATAAAAGTTATAGAAAACACAGCAGCAGCAACGACAAAAGCAGAAGAGATAAGTGATAAGTGATAAGTACGTACGTCCTCACTTATCACTTAATCTTCAACTTCTTTTTGATATTGTCAAATGAAGAATTATAAATTTTATTTTTAATAAAAAAATCAAAATCAGAAGCGACCATTTGTTCCCAAGTCACCCCCTCTCTGCCAAAGGGAGTCCCTTGTACTGTATTATCGCCATTTGAAGTGAATAATTGTTGTTTTTGGAATTTTTTATACTGCTTTTCTGCTTCCTTATATTGATTTGACAAAAGATAAATATGAGCCAAGTTCAACTGAATCACTAAATCCTCTGGGTTATTTTTAGCCAACGTTTCGGCAAGCGTTAGGGCTCTGCTAAGTTGATTCGACAACAATAATGCACGTGTATGTTTGGTCTGACTGGCAACAGAAGGAAACTCAAAAGCTGTTCTTTCAGCAAGTGAAGCCATTGCTCTAAAATCACCACTTTGTTCTAACTCATTGATTTTCAATCTCATGTCATCGAGCTCGAACATACGTTTTTCTAAACTTTCATTATTCGTTTCAGCATAGCAATCTTTTTTCATCCACGAAACCAGTATCTCTTTTTCACTTTTTGCTTTTGCATTGTACTCTTCGGGTGTAAAATTGTTGATCACTTTAGACAACATGCACATTGAGACTTCAGATACTGAGGGGGTCAATTTCCCTTCAAAACGGGCTTGAAAATCTTGAAAAAACGCCTCTCGTTGTCCACTCGACCACAAAGACGCACTCGATGACGGAGTTTGTCTATTACTGTTATAAATAGGTGCTAATTTTGCAACAACTGCCGATATTTCAATCCGCAAATTCATCCCTGATTTCAAACTTGGATTGGACAAACCAATGACAAAATTGGGCTTTGAGACAAAAGACTCCACAACACCACCTGTCATATTTTGCCGTGATGTGTACCGGTCATATTGCCATTTCTTATCGTCCTTTTCTTCAAAAAATTTCCCCCCCTCAGTATCCAACACATAGATATCACATGCTGCAGTACCTGTCGGTTGCACAAATCGGCTGATGAAAGTTGCGGAAATACCCGTTTTATCCACCAATTTGGTCAATTGCGCAGCCAAACTCACCCATTCCATCGGCTCATTTTTAGATTCCATGGCTGCAAATGAGTAATACCAACGGATTGTACCTGGCGGTAACTGTACAGGCAAAGTGAGTCGTGACCGACCATTTATTTGGGAAACAATGCGGCTATCTAAATAAAAACTTTGCGGTGGTGTGAGTGTTACAACTGAAAAAGTAGTATCGTAAGGACGGCTTTGTTGCGAAAACAGCGTCGTCAGAGAACCCATAGCAATGATGAAAGTAGTAATAATTTGTTTCATAAAAAGTTATGATTAAGGCTATTAAATATCAATTTATTATATTATAAGGTTTTTATTATAAAAAAAGTGAAATAAACGATCTGTGAGTTTTATGAAAAACAACTCTAAATGCTTATTTCACTTTTTTTCTAACAATATATTATGACAAAACGAAGATACAAAAATATTTATTTCATCATAAATACTCTTTTATGCCTCTTTGTTAAAATACTGCCGTAGCAATGCGCCCGACGATGTCGCTAAACCTGTGACAAACCCGCCTAATGTACCCGTCGCAAAAATCAATTGTGTACCACTCAATTGTCCACCCAACATGCCCGAAATGGTGTTCACCATCAAACCTCCATTGACGGCACTTTGATAAGCAGCGTAGATACTCCAAATCAGAAACATAGACAAAAAACCATATCCAAAGCTTCGCGCAGGAGAGTCCGCAACCCAATACCCCACCCAAAAGCCAACAATAGCGATTGTCCACCATGGAAATAGGATTTGTGCTAAAATACCCAAGAACGCAATGGATGCAACGCCAAAAAAAGACGACATAATTTGCTCCTTAATCGTCTTACCCGCTTCTTTTATTTTAGTGGTATGTGCATCTACATCAAGGACTTTTTCTTTTATTTCGCCAAATTCACCATCTATATTCTTAAGACTGCCCATTTGATTCTGAATATCATCAAACGACATTTTGTTTTTACTTTTGTCTGCCATTTTAAATTATTTTAAAATTGTTAAATAGTTGATTTTCAATTTATTGAACTGTAAAAAACTCTTGAACACTTGTCAGGTTAGCATGTTTTTCATCCGCTTTGCGCATAAAAATTGCTTCGTAATATTCTCCTTTTGTCCAAGTATCCACGAATTGGTCGTAATTCTTACTACCTGGATTACCAGATTGACCGCCTGGATAAACGACATAGGCATGTGGTCTGTCGGGTGTTAATTCGACAATCATACGCCACGAAGGACCGTGATTTTTCTTAACGGCATTGATTGATTTAGCATATCCACCATTCGCAATGTGAGTGCGTCCAAAGCCAGGGATATTAGCAATATGTGGTATTTCTGTATCTTTGTAATGCGTCCAAATCATAGTAGGTTTGTCTGGATATTTCGCTTTAATCTCAGCTTGAACCTTAGCCAGTTCAGCTGCCATTGCTTTGAAACTTGAGTTTAACAAGTCTTTAGGCGTTTCTTTTTTATCTTTAGTTGCTTGGATATCAAAAAATTTGTTGTTCGTGTCCCCCCTCAGTATTGCGACCGTTCGCCATGATGTTGGTTTCAGAATGCGGTCTTTTTCAGGTCTTGTCAATATTTCATCCCAAACTTCTCTGTAAAAAACTTTGAACCATTCCTCGAAATAAATGGGTGCAACTTTATCCGCATCATAGTTATAATCCCAATTTTTTAAAGCATCAAAAAGTGGTTTCATCTCTGCTGTTAATGCCGTTGTATCTAACAGTTTTAGCATTGTTGGCAAAGCCTCTTGCGCCATAAGGCTAAAATTATTACCCTGCATTTTTTTCATAGAGTCAACAGTAATGTCATTCATTTTTGACAACAAATTATTGACGATACGCCCACGATAAGCTTCAAAATTCTCTGAATTATAGTAATATGGATACGAACCATCGGTTGAGTGTTGATTGGCAGAAGCGACAAAACCACGCGCTGGGTTTTTATATGCAGGGTTCATATCCTTTGGCACGAACCCTTTCCAAGCGTTAGAAGAACTCGATCCATCTTGCACAAAACGCCCTTGCTCTTTCGCTTTTATTGGGAAAATGCCACCTAACCTTAGAGCAATATCCCCATTTTTGCATGCAAAAGCGAAGTTTTGAGCTGGTACATTATAGCCTTCGAGCGCTTTTGCG
>JAYTMI010000219.1:0-2100 GCA_043728625.1 Saprospiraceae bacterium
ACACTGATTCGACTGGTTTTCACTGATTTTTCTTAGTTCCCTGCGGGATGACAAAAAAAATCAGTGAAAACCAGTCGAATCAGTGTCATCTGTGGTCAAAAATTCATCATTCATAACTCATCATTAACATGCAAAGAGTCGCTTTCAAAATGCAGCTGCATCGTGGTCAAGCTACTGAATACAAAAAACGCCACGACGAAATATGGGCAGACCTCGCCACTTTGCTCAAAAGCATCGGCATCAATGACTATTCTATTTTTCTCGATGAAGAAACGTATGCATTGTTTGCTATTCTGAAAATTGAAAACCCAGAATTGCTCGACACGCTACCCGCGCATGAAGTGATGCAACGTTGGTGGGCTTATATGAGCGATATTATGGACGGCAATGCGGATAATTCGCCAGTTGTGAAGCCTTTGACGGAGGTTTTTCATCTTTCTTAAACTCTTTTTTGTGTTTAAGAAAGGTATGTTTTACTTTTGTAAACAAAATTGAAGAAAATGGATAATCAAATCACCATAAATGAGCTTTTAAAAAGTGTAGGTCAATTGAGTACACTTGAGTTCGAAGAGTTTTTTATGAAAATTCAGTCTTTGCGTGCACAAAAAGTACCTTCTAATGTGAACGACGAAGAAAATAAACTGCTGAAACAAATCAAGACTGGATTGCTTTCACCTAAACAAGTTCGTTTTGAGTATTTAATTGCTCGCCGAGATGCACGTTCAATAACAGAACGAGAGTATCAAGAACTGTTGAAGTTAACAGAAGAAATTGAACGGAAGGATATTGATAGACTCAAACGTATTGCCAAACTTGCTGATTTGAAGAACATGAGTTTACCTGAAGTTGTTCGTCTATATAATATAACGCCCATACAACATGGTTAGTCAAAAGACACGACAAATTGTAACGAATCGGGCGTTTGGCTGCTGTGAATATTGCATGAGTCAAGAAAAGTTCTCATCTCAATCCTCGTCAAGATAAATGGTCAATTCATTTTGGCTGGAATGACCGTTTTACCGCTATCATCGGTTTAACAGCTACTGGTAGAGCTACTGTTAAGTCTTTACAATTAAATCGAGAAAACTTGATAAATCAACGTATCGTTTACCGTGCTTACGATATTCATCCGCCTAAACATTCCCTTAAATGACTTTAATCACCTACCTAAATGATTTTTCTCATCATCCAGTCACAACATTATGCTGATTTTTGCCATAGGCTTTATAGTTTTGTCAAAAAAAGGTGATGAATGTGAATCATGAAAACGAAAATATCAGCGACGTAGCCAGCCGATTGAATGCCATTATTCAAACAGCTGTGGATGGTATCATTACAATTAGCGACAGAGGTATTATCGAATCCGTCAATCCAGCCACGTGTACTCTTTTTGGTTACGAAGTATCTGAAATGATAGGACAAAATATAGCCATGCTGATGCCTATGCCGCACAGTCATGCGCACGATGGTTATCTCCATAATTACTTGACAACAGGGCATCGAAAAATCATCGGTATCGGGCGTGAAGTGTTGGGTAAAAAAAAGGACGGTACAACCTTTCCGTTTTGGTTGGCTGTCAGTGAGGTCAATTTGGGTGGAAAACGCCTTTTTACAGGCATTGTTCACGATATGACCGAGCAAAAAAAGGCAGAAGCCGAACTTTTGATACTCAATCAAGAACTCGAAGGTAGAATTGCAGAACGCACTGAAAGGCTCTCCGATGTTGTCAATAAATTACTCGCCACTAACCAACAACTTTATCACGAAATCCAAGAGCGCAAAGCCGCCGAACAATCCCTTTTGTTGCTTCAACTTGAATTGCAACAGGCTCTGAAAAAGGAACAGGACTTAGGTTT
The DNA here is from genome assembly GCA_043728625.1 of Saprospiraceae bacterium. Taxonomy (GTDB): domain Bacteria; phylum Bacteroidota; class Bacteroidia; order Chitinophagales; family Saprospiraceae; genus JAAFJT01. Next base: position 1,857 of record JAYTMI010000219.1, read on the forward strand.
ACTCAAAACCCGCTTCGTTTCGATGGCTTCACATGAGTTTCGGACCCCCCTCAGTACCATTCTCTCATCAGCAAGTTTGATGGATCAATACACCCAAACCGAGCAACAAGACAAGCGACATCGTCATTTTTTGAAGATAAAAAACAGCGTGGATATGCTTACGATGTTGCTCAATGACTTCCTTTCCGTTAGTCGTTTAGAAGAAGGCATGGTTGATTTACACTTCGAAAAGTTTAATTTTCAC
>JAYTMI010000220.1:0-1769 GCA_043728625.1 Saprospiraceae bacterium
TCATCATCAGACAAATGAATGCCTATTTTTTTCAAAAAAGCGAAGTTTGGTTGATAGCCCGTTGCGGCAATCACATAGTCGTTGGGTATGGTTATTAAACCATCAGGCGTTTGAATATCCACTTCATCGGGTCGAATGGCGGTTAAGTGCGATTCAAAATAGGCTTTGATAGACCCCTCAGTAATGCGGTTCACAATATCGGGTCGCGCCCAATATTTGACCCGATGCCCTACTTCTTTGCCGCGAATGACCATCGTGACATCTGAACCTTTGCGAAATGTTTCCAAAGCCGCGTCCGATGATGAGTTATTTGCACCGATGACGACGACCTTTTGTTTGTAATAAAAATGTGGCTCCTTATAATAATGTGTCACCTTGGGTAAGTCTTCGCCTGGGATATTGAGCTTGTTTGGAATATCGTAGAATCCAGTGGCGAGGATGATGTTGTCTGCGTGATAGGTGGTCTTTGATGTTTTGACAATATAGCCTCCCTTCCCGAAAGCATCGGGATTTCGTTCCTCAACAGTAATTTCACTCTTTTCGATGACTAAATCATTCTTTACAACGGCAGTATGGTCTCTTGCCATGACCGGAATGTCCTTAGTAATATTCGTGTCAACTTTGTGAACATCGAGAACTTCTTCAAAGAGGTGGACGTTTAAACCCTTTGACTCTGCGACACGCCTATAATATTCAAGCGATTCGCTGCGTGTTGGTTTTACATTATTGGAAACAAATGGAACGCCGCCAATTTCAAGCCGATCGGAGGTCGAAAAAAAAGTCATATTGGCGGGATAATTGTAAAGAGAATTAACTAAAGTGCCTTTTTCGACAATAATATAGCTCAAACCAGCCTTTTTTGCCGCTAAACCGCACGCTAAACCAATTGGACCACCGCCAATAACTAAAATAGTGTATCTTTGCATTCGTTAACTCGTTTTTTGGTCGCAAAGGTAAAACTTTGAGCCGCATACGAACCCTAAAAATTGTCAAAAGAGCGAGTTTGTAACTACCCAAAGAATTGTGAGTATAATAAGTATGTGTGATTGATAGTTTTCCATGACTATGCAGAACCTCAATACACATTGCGTTTTTCAAACAACGGAAGTCTGATTCAACCCTACCAAAGCGTTTTAGCCAGCCTTCAATTAAATTTTTTTAATGTTATTTTCAGATTTAAAAATCATTGAGCCCATCCTGAAGGCTCTGCGTACTGAGGGGTATGAAAAACCCACGCCAATTCAGGAGCAAGCGATTCCTATTATTTTAGATAGAAAAGATTTACTCGGCTGCGCTCAGACAGGCACGGGTAAAACGGCTGCATTTGCCATTCCGATTTTGCAAATTTTAGATGCCGAAAAAAACCAAGACCCACGCGCACCGCGCAAAGTCAAAGCCTTAATCCTAACGCCAACTCGTGAGTTGGCAATCCAAATCAATGAAAGTTTTGCCGCTTATGGCAAATACACAAATTTGCGCCAAACAGTTGTTTTTGGTGGGGTATCTCAACATGGTCAAGTAGAATCCTTGCGTCGCGGTGTTGACATCGTGATTGCTACACCTGGGCGCTTGATGGACTTATTCAATCAACGATTGATTAGCTTCCAAGACATTTCACTTTTTATCCTTGATGAAGCGGATAGAATGTTGGACATGGGCTTTATCATGGACGTGCGCCGTATTGTCGCTAAGTTGCCGACGCAAAAGCAGACCTTGTTTTTCTCTGCTACGATGCCGCCCGAAATTCAAAAACTCGCTAATACGATTCT
>JAYTMI010000221.1:0-2541 GCA_043728625.1 Saprospiraceae bacterium
AAGGCGGCACACTCTGTGCCGAGTAGTTCAGCTACTTTTTTACCATAGGTTACGGCTTCAAAAGCGGTTTTTTTAAAATTACCCTTTGGGCTTTCTACAAATACTAAAACACTCATTATATGATGATTTTATTTTGTCAATAAATTGATTTTCAATAACTTATATACTGAAACCAAGATTTACGAAATTTTAAAAAATTTCGTAAATCTATGCTTCTATATAACTTTTGCTTCTTCGTGCAGAAGTCTTACTAATTCCTCCATATCATCTGGCGATACCATCTTAACACCACTTTTGGCGGGTGGCAAATCAAACTTTGTAATGACAGAATTATCGGTAAAAGGCTTAGGCGCAACGACAGCAAGCGATTTGCTTTTAGCTTTCATAATGCCCATCATGTTTGGAATCCGTTGTTCAGCCATACCCTTTGCAGCGGAAACGACGAAAGGTGTTTCGACTTCAACGACCTCAATGCCGCCTTCAATATCGCGCTCAATCGTTGCCGTATTACCCGACATATCGAGTTTTGACGCATAGCTAATGAATGGTAAATCGAGGTATTCCGCAACCATCGCACCGATTTCAGAACCGTTGTAGTCAATTGTTTCTTTACCCGTAAAAACGATGTCATAGCCTTCAGTTTTGGCATATTCAGCGATTTGAAAAGCCGTATTCATGGCACTTTGTGAGTTGATGTCAATCCGAACAGCGTTAGTCGCATCAAGTGCCAAGCCTTTACGGATGATTTGGTCATTTTCAGCAGTACCAACGTTAATCAATGTCACAGTGCCACCTGTCGCCTTTGCGAGGTCGAGCGCACGAACGAGGGCATACCATTCGTCATAAGGATTCATAATGAATTGAACGCCAGCACTATTAAATTCTGTGGCATCGGCATTAAAAGAGATTTTTGCGGTTGTATCAGGCGTTTTGGAAACGCAGACCAATATTTTCATAATTAAACTTTTGATATTTATAGATTGAATATTTTGTTTATTGCAAGGAATAGAAGCCTCGTTTTACGCGACAAAGTTGAACATTGTTTGTGAAACGAAGGTTCAATTTTACTTTTTCGGCAGCAAATTTAAGGAAATATTTTCGCTCAAAAAAGAATTTTAGCGAATATTCGCTAAAACAATTGATTTATACTCAGTACTCCATTCAAAAAGTTCTTTGAAATAATTTTAGTAAATTTGGCATCAAAAAGCGATGGCAAGACTACTGTACCCTACTAAATTGAGATAATTTAACATAACACACAAGATTCATGCAAGAAAGCGGAGCTTTGAGTTGCGAAACAAAAAAACAACCGCTCCTTACATGATAAAACTCGTTATAAAGTCCGTATCAGACTACTTTCAGTACGTCAAAATTGTTGAAAACAAGGCACGACAAAAAATGTTGATACAAACATTGTGTGCTATGCTTGAAAGCCGCTCTGTTGTTTTGTCAGAATTGGCACATTATCTCAATGATAGCGTAAAAACGGCATCAAATGAGACGCGACTTCAAGATTTTTTTAGAGAAGTATCCTTCGACTATGAAGCCTTAGCGACCTTCTTATTGGCTTTTTTACACGCCCAAACAGGTCAGAAAATACGGTTAAGTATAGACCGTACTGAATGGGATTTTGGTACACAACAGACCAATATTTTGATGGTTATTGCCTCTAAAGGCGATTACACCGTTCCATTATATTGGGAACTTTTAGATAATAATAGCGGTAATTCGAATAGCGAAGACCGCATTGATTTACTTGAAAAATGTATTGCCCTATTAGGCGAAAAAAATATCGGCTTAGTACTCGGTGACCGCGAATTTGTCGGTCATAAATGGTTTAAGTATTTGAAAGACAAGAAGATAGCTTTTTGTTTCCGCATACCTAAAAATCATCTTATTGAAACCACCGATGGTAAAATATATAATGCTTATGACTTATGGAATGACCGAAAAAAGGACATTCTTTTTAAACATTGCATCGTTGATAATGTTTGGGGAAGTGCCAAAATAACCACTGATGCCAAAAAGCAATTACTCTTTTTATTTGGCTCCGTAGAAGCCAAATTTTTAGACCAATTTTATCGCAAGCGATGGACGATTCAAACCGTTTTCCAATCTTTCAAATCGCGTGGCTTTAACTTAGAGCGGACGCATTTAAAAACAAATGAAAAGCTCAAAAAAATGGTCGCTTTAGTCAGTATGAGCTATGCTTTTTGTACATCCCTTGGCATTTTTAGAGACAAAAATGATAAACCTATCAAAATTAAGAGCCATAAACGTAAAGCAAACAGTTTTTTTCGTTACGGTTTGAACTTTATTCGCGACGCTTTTAAAGTCGGATATAAATATCAAGCCCAATGGTGCGACTTATTTGCACGTTTTATTAAGCATTTATTCATAAATAGCTCATTAGAAAGTACTTGAAAAATAGTAGGGTACAGTATGGCAAGACAACACACCTATATTCAATTAAAAGAAGATGAAGAAACAGTTCTGCGGAAGCTTGTTTCCCAAGGGAAAAATTCAGCACGTGTACAGAAT
>JAYTMI010000222.1:0-2710 GCA_043728625.1 Saprospiraceae bacterium
ATGAATATACTGAGGGGGGCAAAACGTGCCGTTGAATATGGTTGTCAATTGAGTATTGATGCCAATTACGCACCTAAAATTTGGGAAAATAGAGTAGAAGCGCAACACATTGTAGCTGAGTATTGTAGCTACGGTGCTTATGTGAAAATAAGTGAAGTGGATTGGGCGCGTCTTTACGATTCAGAATTAACAGACCCTGCTGCTGCTGCTGCTCATTTCCTTGAATTAGGTGCAAAAAACGTCTGTGTGACATTGGGCGGTGATGGTTGTTTTGTCGCGGATACTGAGGGGGGACATTTTTTGGCTGCCCGAAAAGTAGATGTAAAAGATACAACAGGCGCAGGCGATGCCTTTTGGTCTGGCTTTTTAACAGCTCGGCTTGATGGACATTCAGTTTTAGATGCTGCAAAAGCGGCGCGGCGAATGGCTGAATTGAAATTGGGTCATTTTGGACCTTTGCCTGCAAGTATTTCTAAATCAACTATTTATGAGGATATTCATTCTTGAGGGTAAGGAATATTAAGATAAAAGACGTTAAGATTCACATCAGAATCTTAACGTCTTTTATCTTAATATCTTAATATTTCAAAAATTATGGTTTCTCAAACTTAGTCAGTTCTGAATAACCTTCCAACTCGCCTTTTTGGTTATATGTTTCAGATTTAACCAAACCAACACCTGGTGCAAGCCACTGAACGGCTTTAATTGAGCGTTTGAACATAACTTTCATATCCATATCGTAAGAAATTTTGTAACAATCGAATGTGCCAGCAGAGGTTGTGATACTTTCTTTTTTCTCAACTTTTCGATTTTTAATGTCGAATTTCATATTCATAAAAGTCATACCATTCGTGCCCATCTTCATTTCTGTTGTACCGTCCGATAAAGTCATCCCCTCAGTCAAAACGGGCGGAATTTCGATGCCTGTACCAGAAATAGAAACTTCCATATTTTTCATTTGTGTCGCAAAATCTGCCATCATCATCGAACTAATGTCCAATTTGATAGTACCATTTTCGCATTTGACATTGTAGGTTTTTGCTTCGGCAATTACCTTCCCTTTGTCATTTTTCATTGTTGCTTCAATAGTCGCATCGAAATTTGAACCACTGGATTTTATCGTTTTGACCAATGATTCACTTGTACTTGTGATTTTACCCTTTTCATTATAATTCGTTATGGCAATTTTAGTACCTTCTTTCATGGCATAAAAACTCTGTGAACAGTCTTGTGCAAATGTAAATTGGAAGAAAGATAAGATGGCAGTGACAACAAGGCTCGTTTTTTTCATTTTATTTAGATTGTTTAGTTTGAAATTGGTGAATTGTACATTAATATTCAAATATACACCACAAACACGTTTTCATACGTGTTTAGTTCTCTTTGCCTTGTTAAATTGCTGTTAATGGGTAGCGGAGAGGCAAAAGGCAAGGGATACAATACGCCACCTAAAACTCACAATATGCCATCTAAAACTTACAATACATCACCTAAAACTTACAATATGCCATCTAAAACTTACAATATGCCATCTAAAACTTACAATATGCCATCTAAAACTTACAATATGCCACCTAAAACTTACAGTATTATTCAAAGCGTCTCTGACCCCCACAAAACTTTGCCGTTATACTGGGGGGTAGTCGGGACAAAACATTAATTGACATATAAATTTAGTAAGTACAATTGAGTGTTAATGAATGGATTAGGTATCGGGGTCAGAGACTCTAAAAGATAGTAGGCTGCAGTGAAAACACCGCAGCCAGCGTTGCCGTTCTTTGTTTGTAGGTTTGTGGATGGGAAAAGGATCTGCCTGCTGGCAATGGGAGTTCCATTAATTTTTCTTCCAACTATAAAGATACGTCTCTGATGTAGTAATTTGTCATAATTGCTTCTTAGTAAAAAGCGCTGCAACACGAAGAGATGGACTTTAAGGCTTTTTAAGACACGACAATCGCAATAAATCTTATGCAAAAAGCTACCAAATCCGCGTAATCGGATACGCATCAAAGGCATCATCGCTGGAAACAATAGGCATAACATCGCTCACAGCTTGAGCGATGATAAGGCGGTCAAATGGGTCGCGGTGGAAAAGCGGAAGGCGTTCATTTTCAAGGATATGTTGCCGCTCAATATCCAACGTTTCGATGTCGTTTTTGGCTATCTCGTCCATAAATTCAGAGAGTGATAAACCGTTGACAGCTAATTTGCCCAAATTCATTTTGATAGACATTTCCCAAAAGGAAGCCATACTGACATAACAAGTATTGTTTAAATCTTCAATTGCAGCACGGGCTGTTTTGGTGAGTTGGGCATTGTTTTCGGCAAACCAGATAATGGATTGTGTATCAATGAGTATTTTCATAGCATATATTCGTTAAAATCTTCTAAAGGCGCATTAAAATCATCAGACATAACAAAACGGGCTTTACTGAACCCTGCACGACGAGGCTTACGTTCACTAATGGTTTCTGTGTTCCCATACAGAACGGCTGGTTCTCTAACAATTGAAGTTTGTTCTGTATCCTTTTGAACAAAAGTAATTTTTAACCTTTTTAGCAAAGGTTGAATAATTGCCCAATCACTTAAATTGGTTATTTTCAATTCTATAATTAAATCCATTATTTTCACTTTATGGTTGATAATTGATGATAAAATCAAGTATTTTCCTTTATTTTGATAAACAAAGATACTGAACAATTGTCAAAAA
>JAYTMI010000223.1:0-2459 GCA_043728625.1 Saprospiraceae bacterium
ACTAAGCCTGTTGAGCCAACGATGAGTATCATTTTTTGATTTTTTTTAGAGATTAAGGAAAAAGGGTTAAGTTAACAGTATTGTTTTCATTGTTAGAATTTTATTATGATTAAAAAGAGTCAATTAATTTAGGTCTTTCTAATCGTTAGGCTTTTATGCCGTTTATTGTATCTTTGTCAAAATATCTTTGAAAATGGCTGCTAAAAAATCAACGCGAGTTCACTTTGGATTAAGCGACTTGGCAAATACTTTTCAATTAGAAATCAATCTTTTAGGTCAATGTACGGTTCTTGCAGATTGGCTCACCGCTTTTTATGAATTAAATGACGTTGAAACCCAAATCTTAGATGAACTACATGACGATATTGAAATTGATGGCAATTATTGGAACGAAGAAGAACTCAAAATCGAAATGATCGGCTTGATGTTCCGCATGGCTAAAGTAAAAGTGCCCAATCGCATTAAAGTTTACTATGAGCGTGAAATATCTGCCACTGTTGAAGGCTATGATTTGGGTGTGAAAGCCGACTGTATCGTCGCAACGCCTTTGCCTTATAACACGCCTAAAGCACCTTACTTCTTTCTCCAAGAATATAAAAAAGGACGCGGTGAATCAAAAGACCCCGAAGCGCAAATGCTCACCGCGATGCTGATTGCCCAAGAGATTAACAAAGACAATAAACCCATTTATGGCAGCTATCTGTTTGGCAGCCGTTGGTCTTTTGTCACTTTAATTGGCAAAAGCTACTGTACCAGCGCAGAACTCAATGCCATTAATAAAAAAGACTTTCTTCAAATCATCTTTATTCTTCGCAAACTCAAAGAACTTATTTTAAATGGTTGAGCCTTATTTTTTGACTCTCACTTTCATTTCAATAAAAGAATCCCCGCCCCAGTCTTTGGTAATATCCGTGCCGTCAGCTTCCATTACTTTTTTAAAGCCATAAAAAAGGAGGGTATCGCCTTTTATCGCCCAGTCAAACCAAATACGGATACCAACACCGTCACCATTAAGTTAGGAGAATATTAAGATTTAAAAGTATGGGAGATACTGAAGGGGTGGGTTATCCCCTCAGTATTAAGTAATAACCTATGCACAATTAGACGAATAATGAACATATCTGAATCATTGAACACTATTTATTTGACTATCGTAGATTTTAAACTGTTCAAAATCAAGGACATTTGAGTCTTTTGTAATCATTTTACCCAGTTTTTTACCGAAGCGTGTTTCTGAAGCAGGGGCTTTTTGTATTTTTGATTTGACAATATTTTTAATTTCTGTTCTCAAATCTTTAATACTCATTTGCTTCAACTCAGCTATATTTTGACTGTTTTCATTGCTTGCACTGTAAATGGGTAAGTGTAGCTTGTTTTCAGCGACTTCGTAATAATTTCCTTGAACAATGGTGTATTGATTTTCAGGTTGGTCTTTTGCGAAATCCCTACTTAATACAAATACCATTTCTTTGCCTTCCTCTAATTGGATTGCCTGTGCTTTACTATCGTCATAAGAAACAGTTCTGATGGCAAGTGTTTTGGTATTATACTGTCCATATAATACCTCATCAACGAGCAGTTCATATACTCTAAATAGGAGCATTCCATGCTCATATTTTTCTTCTTTTTCCGATATGATTTTATTTACAATGCCTCTTACTATAATATTTGAGGCAGTAATTGAGTTTTGGAAACTTATATTTCCATTAAAATGAGTAGCCATTCGTAAAAAATTTAAAGAGTGAAAATTATTCAAATGCGTACCAGATAACCAACTCCCTGCGATTATTAGAGTAAGTAATGCAGGGAGCAACATTACTTCTACTTTCTAAGCCTACAAAATTTGACCAAACATTAGCATTAAAAGTCATGCTAACAACATTTAAAGAGGTATTGAAATTTTGAGCACGATACACCATAACAAAGCGGTTGTATCCCCGATCAAAAGCTAAGGCGGGCTGAATCCTAGTACTGTGTTCTGAAATAACAACTGAACGTTTCACGAGCCTATTGCCTTCTACTCGACATTTAAAAGTTCTAATAAAATTTGTTCTACCAATATAATCCCGACTATTAGGTGCCCAAGAAAATCCTACAACGATATTATTATTATCTGCAGCAATTGAGACCCCTGATAATACTTTGTAAAATGAATCCAGTAGGACAGGTTCAGACCAAGTTGCTCCAAAATCTGTTGAGACACTGGATTTGATATAACCTGTCTCATTTCGATTGTTTCTATTAAAATAAGACCAAACAAGCACTAATGTAGGCACTCCATTTACAGTTGTGAAACATAATCCAGGGGTTCCATAGGTTGTAGCACCAATAGGAACAGCCGTCCAAAACCAACCATGTCCACCATTGGTAGAGCGAATAATTTTAATATTGCCACTATCATTATTATCTACCCAAGCATATAGGATATTTCCTAAATCGTCTTGTGTGAAGGCGGGACC
>JAYTMI010000224.1:0-2737 GCA_043728625.1 Saprospiraceae bacterium
TCAATATTTTGCATCATGTTTCGGAAAATTTAAAAGTTTCCGAAACGTTTTTTACCCCCCCTCAGTATTTTGAGGAAAAATTCGAATTTATATCAATAATTCACCTTCAAAGAAAACAAAACCGAGCGTGTACTTGGGTTTGTAAAATACTCAATACCAAAGCCATTGCCTACACCTGCTTGATTGACTTCAGGGTCGAAGCCAACAATCGGTGTCCACAAAAAGAGGTTACGTCCGGTTATCCCTAACTGAATTGAGGATAGTTTCGTGGCTTTTTTAAATTTTTCACCATTGATATTGTACATGAGCGACAACTCGCGCAGGCGTGTCCAAGTGGCATCGCCAACGAAAAACTCACGGATAGCCGACGCACCCAAGCCCGCACCACGCGTGGTGTACCAAGCCTCGTCTAAAATCACATCGCCACCGCCATAGTTGCCAATATTGCCGCGCACAACTGAACCTGTGGGATAGATTTTACCCGCCACATTTTTCATTTCTTTTGTCAAAGTCACTTCATTGCTCACCTCTGCGTGCGTACCAAAATTGTAAAGCACTGATTTTGTGCCTTGCGAAATAACCCCACCTTGCGATGTTTCAAATAAGATATTGAAATCGAAGTTTTTGTAATTCGCAGAAAAACCTAAACCACCCCGCCACGTTGGATTCGGATTACCGAGAGGACCTTGCTCAATATCCACTTGTGGATAGCCATTGGCATCTAAAACATACCCACCGTTGGCATCACGCAAGGCTCGTGGACCCCAAAGTGTAGCCATCGGGTAGCCTTCAACTGCCCGAGAACTCATGGATTGACCTGTTAGGTCAATGGTTCGAGTGCCGTTCAAACTCACTACTTTATTGATGTTTTGGTTGGCATTTCCGTACAAATTGAGTGTTAAATCGCCTTTTTTCAAAAATTCAAGGTTAAAATCTGTTTCCCAACCTTTATTTGTCATCAAACCCGCATTGGCGTATTGGCTTGTAAAACCAGAGGAAGGCGTGCGTCCGACATTGAGCAAAATATCATTGATTTCATTGCTGTAGTAAGATGCTGAAACGGACAAACGGTTTTCGAGAAAACGTAAGTCAGTACCCAATTCCCATTCTGTTTTGATTTCAGGGCGCAAATTATCATTGCCTTTTGAATTATCGAGACGATAACCGCCGCCGAAAAACGCAGGGTCGAGTGGGTCGTCATAAGTTTCATAAGCCACTGATTCATAAACTGTTGTGAAACGATAAGCAGATGGACGCACACCCACTTGTCCCCATGAAGCACGGAGTTTGCCCAATGACAACCATTTTTGGTCTTTAAAAAACTTCAATTTGTTGAACCGCCAAGCAGCATCTACTGAGGGGTAGAAAAAATTACCCTTAATAGTTGAAGCTGCTTCGAGTGCGCCTGTGGCATTGACCGATAATTGGTTTTTGAAATCGAAGTTCAAGGTTGTATAACCTCGATTAGAACCTGTTTTCAAAGTAGAATTGGATGCACTTGATGAACCTGCATTAACGAAGTTTTTCAAATTGGTATTGACTACAAAATTGCGTGATTGACCGTATAAATTTGACCGATTGCGGTTATTTAGGTTATATCCCAGAATGAAAGTACCGCTCAAGTCTTTTGACAATCGTTGTGTCATACGTCCAATAACATCAATATTGGTTTCAACATCCGTAATCGTTTCATGCTGATATGAGCCGCCTACACGGTCAGCACCTGCCGAACCAACAGGGAAGAAATACTGACGCATATCGGTATGACCATCAACACCACCTCGAATGGTTATGTCAAACCAATCTGTTGGTAAAATCGTCAATTCAGATGAAATGAGGAAGCGATTAACACGATTTGGGGCTTCTTGTTCCCGAATTGTCCATTCTGGATTGTTGAATTGTGGATTGATGTCATTGCCCAAATAGCGGCGATAACTGCGATGACGACCGAATGAAGCCACACCCGCCGCATCATAATACGTACCTTTATAATCCACATTATCAAAATCGGGTGCCGTTCTCAACAAGCCTAAATACAAGCCCGATACGTTTGAATTTTGTTGAATACGGTTAGAATTGGTTAAAACATAAGTCGCTTTTGTTGATAATTTGATGTGCGCCCCAATATAATCATTGTTCAAACGGATAGAACTTCTGCGATAATCACTGTTGTGTCTGATAATCCCTTTTTGATTCAAATCGGTCAAGCTGAAAAATGTCCGAGACCTTTCAGAACCTGCACTCAATGTCAAGGTATTTTCTAAAAAAGAGCCATTGCCAAAAATGGCATCAAAATTAGAGTCCACATAAGTAGATTTATCGTTTTTGATATAAAGTGTACCTCGACGACCAATAGGAGAATATATTTTGCCCGAAATATCACTCACAAAACGCTCATTTGTGGTAGCCAAACTATCGGCAGCACCACTTCTATCGGCTATTTTATCGCCCCAAGAGTTCGTCGCTGTTGGGTTGTACAACCCTGCTGAACCTTGCCCGTATTTATCTTGCATCGGATGACGTGCATTGATTTGGTCAATCGAGTAATTCACACCATAAGAGACTTGCAATCTGCCCGATTTCCCTTTTTTAGTCGTGATAACCAACACGCCATTGGCAGCACGAGAACCCCATAAAGCGGCAGCAGCAGCCCCTTTCAAGACTTGCATACTTTCAATATCGCTTGGATTGATGTCATTCAATCGCGATTGTTGCGCCACCCCTACACCCGTTGCAG
>JAYTMI010000225.1:0-1557 GCA_043728625.1 Saprospiraceae bacterium
TTCAGAAGCAGGTATGGAAGACCGTAAAAAAAATGGGTATTTTTAAGCTAATTCAAGAGCTAAGAAATCCCCTGATTTTAAAATCGTAATACTGCGATATGGGTTTAAAACTAATAAATCATCATCGCCAGTTATGATAAATTGCGAGTCAGAAGCGACCGCAAGTTCAAGAAATTTATTGTCTTTAGGGTCTCTACAATCAGTTATTGTTTCAGTTGGCTCTATAAAAATGGCGTTTTGGTGTAGTGCAGTTATAAAAATCTGTTTTTCAATTTCATCAAGATATTTATCGAATTTAGGTCGGCTGAAAACAGAAAGTAATTCATCCCACACTTTATAAGATAAAACAATTTGAAAATTTTTACGTGCTTTTATATAAGCCTGATGGGTAATTGATTTATCAGAAAGTGCAGCACTCAATAATGTATTGGTGTCTAAAACGATATTTTTTCTCATAGAACTGAAATTAAGGATTTTCTTCTTTAAGGATTTGCTCCAAAATTTCAGGCGTTAGACCTCGTTTTTGAGCACGATTACTAATGAATTCCATTACAACATCTAAATCCAATTTTTCACCGTTCAACCAGTTACTTAATATTTGCATAAAAAGCCTTCTTTCTTTTACAGATAATTGTTTAAAACGCTGTGCATCTTGAATTGGTAGGCTTACTGTTACTTTTTGAACTGTTCCCATTATTAATTTTTTATGCAAAATAAAGGTTTTTCATCATTAAAATCAAAAAAATACTGAGGGGGTATAAAATTATCACTCTCATTTAACTCAATAATAATAAAATGGATTTACTCAGATTTATAACTTGTGGAAGCGTGGACGATGGCAAATCAACCCTCATCGGACGCTTATTGTATGATAGTCAAGCTGTTTCGCTCGATATATTAAATGCTATTGAACGCCAAACTAAGAACAAAGCGAATGGTGAAATTGACCTTTCTCTTTTAACAGACGGCTTGCGGGCAGAGCGTGAACAAGGCATTACAATCGACGTAGCTTATAAATATTTTACGACTAAAAAACGCAAATTTATTGTTGCTGATGCGCCCGGACATGTGCAATACACGCGCAACATGGTTACAGGAGCGAGCAATGCCGACTTGGCAATTGTGTTAATTGATGCCCGTCAAGGAGTGATTGAGCAGACGCGCCGCCACTCTCTGATAGCTTCGCTGTTGGGGATTCCGCATATTGTGGTGGCAATTAATAAAATGGATTTAGTAGATTTTGACCCCTCAGTATATGAGCAAATTAAAGCGGATTATAATGTTTTAGCAGCAGAATTAGGTCTGCTTCAAAAATTGGACTTGGGAAAAAGCATTACTTTTATCCCCATTTCAGCATTGCAAGGCGATAATGTGGTAGAAAGAACGGAAAATATGCCTTTTTATACGGGTCCCACGCTTTTGGAATACTTGGAAACGATAGAAGTAGAGAGCGATGTGAATCTAACCGATGCTCGTTTCCAAGTGCAATATGTCATTCGCCCGATGAGCGATGACTATCACGATTATCGCGGATATGCAGGTCATATTCAAAGCGGT
>JAYTMI010000226.1:0-1919 GCA_043728625.1 Saprospiraceae bacterium
CGTGTGCCTGCGGTTTGGTTGCCCCATGGTATCTTAGGTATCTCCAATTCAGAGTTGATTGTGGACAAAACGGGCGGCAAATTCGGACCATTTGAAGGGCAAATCTTCGTTGGTGACCAAGGACAAAGCAAAATTTCACGCGTTTTCCTCGAAAAAGTAAATGGGGAATATCAAGGTGCGTCTTTCGATTTCAGAAATAACTTCCAATCAGGCGTTTTGCGGATGACGTGGGGACACGACGGCTCAATGTTTGTCGGTGAAACAAACCGTGGCTGGGGTTCAGCAGGTGATAAAAACGAAGGATTCCAAAGGTTGATATGGAATGGCAAGATGCCCTTCGAAATGAAAGCTGTTCGCGCCATGCCCGATGGTTTTGAGATTGAATTTACTAAGCCCGTTGACCGTGCATCGGCTGAAAACCTCTCGTCTTACGTACCACGCAGCTTTTTGTATAAATACCATCCCGTTTATGGCAGTCCGCCAAGTGGTGTAAAAGACATGAGCGTCAAAGGCGTAAAGGTGTCAAGCGATGGCATGAAGGTGCGTGTAGTCATGGACGACTTGCGACAATATTATATCCATGAATTGAAATTAGAAGGTGTCGTAGATGCCGATAAAAAAGAACATTTGGTGCATCCAACGGCTTATTACACCCTCAATAGTATTCCAACAGGCGAAAAATTGGCAGCTTCAGATATGAAAACACAACGCGCACCTGTGGCAAAAGCCTCTGTCAGCACCCCCTCAGTATCAAAGGCAAAAACAACGGATAAAAAGCCAACCACAACAACAGCCGCAAAACCTGCTGCCCAAACCAAGACCGTTGCTAAAGTACCAACGTTTGAAGAGATAAAACCCATCCTTCAAAAGTATACGTGCATGGCGTGCCATGCAGCTGATAAAAAGATGATTGGACCGCCTTACAAAGAAGTGGCAAAACGCGGTTACTCAAATGATAAAATCGTGCAGTTGATTTGGAAACCAGAGCCTAAAAACTGGCCAGGTTACCCAACTGAAATGGCGGCAATGCCCCAAGTACCGAAAGGCGATGCGTTGAAAATAGCGGCTTGGATTAATTCGTTGAAGTAGAAGTACCCTCTCTGTATCAAAACAAAAAGCCTTTACCCCTCAGTAAAAGACAACTTTTTAGGCTTAAATATGTCTATTGATATTGTAATTCATTTTCAAACAATAAAAAACAACTTTTTTAAATGAAAAAATTGCTCTTTTTAGCGACCGCTCTACTCATGACTTCAGTTGCTTTTGCACAAGAAGGCAAAGCCAAACCAAGCCCTGCGGCAACGGCAACAAGCAAAATAGGTGATAAGACCGTAACAATCACGTATGCACAACCCGCCGTCAAAGGCAGAGAGGTTTGGGGTAAACTCGTCCCTTATGATGCCGTTTGGCGTACAGGTGCCAACGATGCCACGACTTTTGAAGTGGATAAAGATGTGAAAATTGAAGGACAGGCACTCAAAGCAGGAAAATACAGCTTATTCACCATTCCTACTGAGGGGGGCGAATGGACTATTATTTTCAACAGTGTTGCCAAACAATGGGGTGCATACAGCTACGATGCGACCAAAGATGTCCTCCGCGTCAAAGTCAAATCCTCAAAATCAAAGGAGATGGTAGAACGTATGACTTTTGACATCAAAGGGAATATGGTCAATCTGGCGTGGGAAAACCTAGCTGTAGCTTTTAAAGTACAGTAAAATTGTCCCATTCTCCCTCCAAAGGAGTTCTTTGAACAAAAGAGCCCTTTGGATTAGTATTTTAAAAAAAACGATGCGCTTATAAGTCATACAAAATCAATGACTTATGGGCGCATTTTTTTTTGACTCATTTTACAAATGTTAAAATATTCTTTTTTTTTAGCACATTAAAAATATTAAATATATTTTTATAATTTATAT
>JAYTMI010000227.1:0-5058 GCA_043728625.1 Saprospiraceae bacterium
AATGTTTTCAGAATTTCACCGACAGACCAATCCATTTCCATCATCACATCACCGTAAAGTCCCTGTTTGCTTTTGCCTTTGAAAGCGGGTGAGGCATTAATCGGCACATGCGGCATGGAATGAGGCACATATAGGAAAAATGGTTTGTTTTTGTTTTTTTTGATGAAATTGACAGCCCGTTCAGTGTATCGTTTGGTCAGAAGTCCTTGATCTTCAAGTGTTTTCACCTCGTCTGCTTTGTCGTTGCCATCAATTAAAGGCAACGGAGGAAATTGATATTTTTGGACTTGCTCAGGCTTAGCGGGTTTACCATCAAACCAAACAGGCCACATATCATTGGAGTATGGAATCCCAAAATATTCATCGAAGCCGTGTTGTAGCGGTAGGAATTTTTTATTGTCACCCAAATGCCATTTGCCAAAAATAGCGGTGGCGTAGTTTTTTTGCTTCAACAATTCAGCAATAGTCATTTCTTCTGAGCTGATACCCATTTTTGCACCAGGGAACAGTGCGCCCGAAAAGCCGATGCGATTCGGATAACACCCCGTCAGTAAAGCCGATCGCGAAGCCGAACAAACGGCTTGTGCCGCTAAAAAATTGGTGAAACGGATGCCCTCCGTAGCCATGCGGTCGAGGTTGGGCGTGCGGTAGTCCAATGCACCGTTGACGCTCAAATCGCCATAGCCTAAGTCGTCCATAAAAATGATGACTATATTGGGCGTTTTCTCCTTGCTTTTTGGTAAAAACGCGGTTAAAAGGGCTAAAATACTGAGGGGTAGGATGATTAATAGTAAGTGTCGTTTTTTCATTGTTCAATATTTTTTCATTTTTGCGATAATTTTTGTCATTCTGAGGACAATCACCATGTAAAGCGTTGGTATTTAAAACCGAATGACGCAGCAAATGGGTTCGAGTACCATGTTCGGGGAACTTTAAAAGTTCCCCGAACATAAAGTTCCTCTCCTACAAACGAAGCGCGTCATTAGTAACACAGTGAAAGAATGGCAAAAATCATGTATAATGCATTCTCACTTAGGTAGAACAATTGTAAATTCAGCCCCTTTATTAGGCTTTCCTTTTGCGGTGATGCTGCCACCATGGTTTTCAACAATTTTCTTACAAATAGCCAAACCAATACCCGTTCCTTCATATTCGGAACGCCCATTTAACCTTTGAAAGAGTGTAAAAACACGTTCGGCATCCGCTTCATCGAAACCAATGCCGTTGTCACTTACAGAGATCTGATAATCATCCTTTGATTCAATACACTTTATGGCAATACGGGTCGGCACGTCTGGATTTTTAAACTTCAAAGCATTGCCCACAAGGTTTTGGAAAAGTTGCGCCATTTGGGTTTTGACACCCTTGATGATGGGCAGCGTTTGCGTTTCAATAGTCACTTTATTGTTATCAATTTGCATCTCAAAATCAGAAAGCACCCCCCTCAGTATATCGTTCAAATCTACATGGATGCGCTCGGAAGTATCGCGTGAAAACCTTGAAAACATCAACAAATCATCAATAAATGTCTGCATCCGTTTTGTTGCGTCAATCATCCGATCGAGATAGATAAGACCATTACCTTCAAGGACGGCTGCATATTTTTTGTTTAAACGCTCGCTGAAAGCAATGATTTTGCGCAAAGGTTCTCTCAAATCATGTGAGGCAACATAAGCAAAATGCTCCAAGTCTTTGTTTGAGCTTTTAAGGCGAGTGACCTTTTTTTCAAGGTATATCAAGCGGCTTTCTTGCGCCGTAATATCGGTTAATATCACAATGCGAATGCGATCGGTTGAGCCGTTCATCACAGCTACAGACAACCATCTGTTGTCATTGATATGAAGTGTCGCACTATTCGGAATTTCAAGAAGGGATGTTTGGAAAATATCTGTTCCTGTTTTCGAAATGAGATCTGATTTTTCAAGAAAATTGTGTGCACACTTATTTGCTTCCGAACAAACCCAAAACCCCTCAGTATTTTTATCAAAAATTAAATAACCGATAGGGGAATCCGCTTGTTGGAAAGCCGTTAATAGTTCCCTCATGTTGTAATCATTTATTCAATACCCAATTTTTTTAATTTATTATAAAGTGTTTTTCTGTCTATACCGAGCAATTCGGCTGCTTTGCTTTTATTGAATTTAGCTTGTTGCAATGTTTGCATAATGATTTCATACTCAGCATCTTGCGCAGCGGATTTCAAGTTGAACGACAGCGGTTGTTGCAGTGTATGAGGCGTTGCATAAGTCATCGGTGCTGGCTGATGATTCGTTTGCATGGGTGTTTGCTCTACAATCAATTCCATCTCATTTTCGGGAATACCGAAAGCTAATTTTTCATGGTTGACGATTTCGAAAGGCAATGCCTTCGCTTGCACCCATTCGGCATCTGACAATAACGCCGCCCGTTTGATAATGTTTTTCAACTCTCTGATATTGCCATACCAAGGGTATGATTGAAATATTTTTTCTACCTCAGGCTCAAAGCCGACCATTTTTCGACCCAAATCCACACTGATTTGTGATAAAAAATAGTCCGAAAACAGCATAATATCGGTATTGCGCTCGCGCAAAGGTGGTACTTCAAGGCTGAATTCATTGAACCGATGATACAAGTCTTCCCGAAACTTGCCCTTGCGAGCCGCTTCTGACAGTCGTTCATTGCTCGCTACGACGATTCGGACATCGAGGTTTATCTCTTTGTTGCTGCCGATGCGTTTGAGTTTGCGCTCTTGCACCACACGCAAAAGGGAGATTTGCACATCATACGTCAAGTTCGATACTTCATCTAAAAAAAGTGTACCACCGTTTGCCATTTCAAAAAGCCCTATTTTTTGACCAATTGCGCCCGTAAACGACCCTTTTTCATGCCCGAACAATTCACTATTTGCCAATTCCTTTGGTATCGCTCCGCAGTCCATCGCCACAAAAGGCATGTTGGCACGCGGGCTTTTATCGTGAATCATACGCGCAGCAATTTCTTTACCCGAACCACTTTCGCCATAGATAATGACGCTGTAATTGGTCGGTGCCACGAGGTCAATTTGCCTCAAAAGGACCTGGGCTGCCACACTTTTTCCTTCAATATATGAGCCTTTCGGCTTTGGCAACTGTTTTGAGCGAGTAGATACTGAGGGGGGCGGATGCGCTTGATTTTCTTCAGGTTGGTTGACCGGTTCCGTGTTCGAAAAACTGGACACCACAATAGCCCGCTGTATTGTCATCAAAATCTCTTGAGGCAACAGCGGTTTTGTAATATAATCCAATGCACCTAACTTCATTACATTGACGGCAATACGTATGTCACTATATCCTGTTATGACCAAGATGGGTACATTGGGCATCCGCGATTTGATGGCAGTAATCACTTCACTACCGTCCATATCGCCGAGCCTAAAATCTGTCATCACCAAATCGGGTTGTATTTCTTCCAATAATTTCAAACCCATTTCACCATTATGAGCCGTCATCACCTCATAATTGTTCTTTGAGAGGAATTTTTTCAGCAAATGACAGATATCCATGTCGTCGTCTATAACCAGAATTTTATGCATTTTTGTTTTATATTTGAATTGTTAAACGAACAAATTTTATTGAATTATATGAAAATACACGATAGAATAATTACACAGTTTATTGATTTTCAATAGTTTAGATTTACTAAAATCTAAATCTACGTTCGGGGAACTTTTAAAGTTCCCCGAACGTTTCGCACTAATTAGGCTAAAATTCGCCTCATTTGTGCCGTAGGGAAGTTCAAATTTTCGCGGTATTTAGCCACCGTTCTGCGAGCGACGGTATAACCTTTTTTTACCAGTAAATCGGTGATTTGTTGGTCGTTCAGCGGTTCGGTTTTGTCCTCATTTTCGATAATTTCAACAATCGTTTCTTGAATGGCGCGGTTCGAAACAATGTTACCATCGTCAGTCAAGACCCCCTCAGTAAAAAGCGTTTTTAGAGAGAAAATGCCAAAATCTGTTTGCACATAACGGGTGCTTGTGACCCGCGAAATGGTGGACACATCTAAGCCCACACGGTCTGCAATATCTTTCAAGATCATAGGGCGCAGTTTTTTAAAATCACCCGACAGAAAAAAGGTTTTTTGTAGCGCAACGATGGTTTCAATAGTACTTGTCAAGGAATACGCACGTTGTTCTAAAGCCGTAATCAGCCATTGTGCCGAACCGATTTTACTTTTTAAATACTGTGCAGCATCACGGTTTTCAGTACTTTTTTTCGGTGCTTTTTCAAGTGCTTCAAGGGTCTGGAGCATATTGGCATTCAATTTTATCTTATGCGTTTGGATACCTAAAACAGTGATTTCAAGCTGCCCTTCCGTATCGGTCACAATAAAATCGGGTGCAATCACAGGCGTTGTGTCATTCGCTGTTGAAATGCCGCTCACAGGTTTTGGATTCAAAGAACTGATGATGTCTAATGCCGCTTTCAAGTCCTCACTGCCTATATCGAGTGCTGCTTGTATTTTTTCGTATTGATGATTGCCTAAATCAGCCATAAAATCATCCACAACGGCACATGCCACGCTCACATCTGCGCCCGTTCGTGCTTTTTCTCGGAGTTGCAGCATCAAATACTCTTGCACATTGCGCGAACCGATGCCAACGGGTTCAAGTTGTTGAACAATTAAAAGGGCTTTTTCAAGCACTTCTTCCTCGACATAAATACCGACACTGAAAGACAAATCATCAATGATATATTCGAGCGAACGGTGTAAATAACCATCGTCGTCAATTGCATCAATCAGATATTCAGCATAAGATTGCAATTGAGGGTCAATGCGCCGAAGGTGTAGTTGTTCTTTCAGATTTTCCCGAAAAGTGGCGGTTTGTACAACAGGTTTTTCATATTTAACTTCTTGTGTATTGCTAAAACCGTCGTATGGCGTATCTTCGTATATATCATAAAGCTCGGTTGGTTCATCAGAAGTATCTTTGGCAGCGGCATCATCGTCGAAATTGCTGTCTTCGTTTTGAGGGCGTTCATCGGTATCTGAATTTTCACTGTATTCCAGAGCTGGATTGTCTTCAATTTCATCTTT
>JAYTMI010000228.1:0-4702 GCA_043728625.1 Saprospiraceae bacterium
GAATGACGCAGCAAATGGGTTCGAGTACCATGTTCGGGGAACTTTTAAAGTTCCCCGAACATAAAGTTCCTCTCCTACAAACGAAGCGCGTCATTAGTAGACGTATCGCCTCGCAATGACGAAGGAAATTTATTTCAACTCTTTCACCTTCAATTTCTTCCAACGCACTTTAATACCGCCGCCGTCATGTATTTGCAAAGCAATAAAACCCACGCCTTTGCCAAACTTTTCATCTTTCAAATCAATCATCATGTGACCATTCAACCAAGTTGTTATTTGGTCGCCCATGACTTGGATTTTCATTTTATTCCATTCACCAACTTTTAGGTATTTTTCATGCAATGGATTGGGTTTTATGAGCCAACCTCTGCCATAAGACTCGTAAATGCCGCCCGTGTTGTGGTTCAAGGGCGCAACTTCAACTTGCCACCCACTAATTTTAACGCCTTCAATGCCTGAACGGACAAAAACACCACTGTTGCCATCGGCTTCTTGTTTAAATTCAAGTGTCAAAATGAAGTTGTGGTAATTTTGTTTGGTGGAAAGATAGCCGTACTTTTTGTCGGGTCCGCTTTCGCACACAAGTTCACCGTTTTCGACATACCATTTTTCAGTGCCGTTGATTGTCCAGCCTGTTAAGTCTTTGCCGTTGAATATTTTTTTGAAACGTTGGGCATAAGTCGCCGAAGTTAGAAAAGAAAAAGAAAGGAGTAAGAGTAAATATTTCATAATGTGGTTTGATGAATGAAAAGATTTGGTTGTCCGACGTGTTTTATTGAGAAACAACGTTTTTTTTGATTGGCTAAAAGTACAAATTTTGAGTTTATTCTTACCTTTTCCATTATTTTTTTCAAAAAAACTCCCCCTCAGTATCAACACCTTAAAACATGGAAAAACCATTAGTCAATCAATCTTATCTACTCAAAAAAATGGCAGGAAAAGGCGGCTGGACTTATACCGAAGTGCCAGAGATTCGACCTGACAAACACGCCCATTTCGGTTGGGTAAAAGTGCGTGGTTCAATAGATGGTTACGACATCAAGCAATACAATTTGATGCCTATGGGCAACGGCAACTTATTTTTGCCCGTCAAAGCGGCTATTAGAAAGATTATCAAAAAGGAAGCAGGTGATGCGGTACACGTTATATTATATGCCGACAATACCCCCCTCAGTATTCCCGACGAGTTGATGGTCTGTCTGTTGGATGCGCCCAAAGCCCACACCTTTTTTATGTCATTAACCGAAACACATCAAAAAGCCTATATTGATTGGATTTATGACGCTAAACGATTGGAAACCAAGGTGAATCGCATAGCAAAGACAATTGAACGATTGGAAAAAGGTTTGAAATTACACGACAAAGACGAAGATGAAATATGAATGATGTAATTAGCACCCCCTCAGTAAAAATACCCTTTTCATTTATTTTTAAATGAAAATGAGAAGCGATTAATTGATTATTGTTATCACAAAATATTGGCATTTGAAAAAATAATAATTGTGTTTTTAAATTAACATTGTTTAGTTTTGTAACCAGTTAAACAATGGTGTTTAACACTAACACATTAATTAAACCAGTATAATGAAACTATTGCACATTATCGCCTCGCCACGAGGTGAAAAATCGCGGACAACAAGTATCGCAAATGAGTTTATCAACTCACTTAAAAGTAAACATGCTGATTTAGTTGTAGAAGACTTAGACCTTTTCCAATTGAATTTGCCAACACTCAACCAAAGCGTAACGGAAGCAAAATACATGACAATCGCTGGCGCAACTTTGGACACAGCCAGCCAATTTATGTGGAATGAAGTTACAGACATTGCTACATCGTTTGCATCGTTTGACATTTATGTCATATCAGCACCGATGTGGAATTTTTCAGTACCTTATAAACTGAAACATTACATTGATGTCATTATGCAACCGGGCATCCTTTTTAAATTCACCGCAACAGGTGTTGAAGGTTTAACTAAAAACAAAAAAATGATTTGCATTACATCTCGTGGTAGCGATTACAGCGTCGGCAGTCCTATGAATGTCATGGATTTCCAAGAATCTTATCTACGTGCGATTTTTGGTTTTGCGGGTATTACAGATGTCTCTTTTGTCAATGCACAACCTTTAGATTATACGCCCGACCTAACGGCAATGAAAATCAATGAAGCGAATGAAGCCGCTTTAGATTTGGCAGCATCAATAAGTTTTTAAGAATACTATTCTTAGATAATCATATCACTTCCAAAGAGGTTCGCAGCGTATTACGTTGCGAACCCTTTTTGTTTTGAGTGATGAGAACTGAATTTTATCTAAAATCGCAAATTTGTAAACTTGTTTTTTGACTCTTATCTAATATCTTCTCCTATTTTGTTTATATTCACACCTCTATTAATTATTTAAACAACTGGAATATAAAAAGCAACATCATGAAAAAAAATACACTCTCACGCAGAAGTTTTCTCGTAAACACTGCAAAGACTGGTATCGCACTCGGTTTACCTTCCATTGTTCCTGCTTCTGTTTTCGGCAAAAATGCACCGAGTAACCGCATCAATATCGGTTGTATTGGCGCAGGACGTATCGCCCGTGGGCATGATATGCCCGGCGTTTGGCAATACAAGAGTGCCCAAATCGTCGCTGTTTGCGATTTAGACAGCAATCGTGCTAATGACGGTAAGAAATTGGTCAATGACTATTACACTAAAAGAGATGGCAAGCCTTTTGACGGCGTTAAAGCCTACACCGATTACCGTGAGTTGTTGTTGAACAAAGACATTGATGCAGTCACCATCAGTACCCCCGACCATTGGCACGCACTCTGCGCCATTCATGCAGCACGGGCAGGTAAGCATGTTTATTTGCAGAAACCAACTTCTTTGACCATTTCGGAAGGTCGAATAATGGCAGAAGCTGTCAAAAAAGCAGGCATTACTTTCCAAATCGGTAGCCAGCAACGCTCGTCTGCACAGTTCCGTTATGCCGCTGAATTGGTACGCAATGGACGCATTGGAGACTTAAAAACAGTTTATGTCGGCTTGCCGGGCGACCCTTCGGGCGATGAAGAAAAGGAAATGCCCATTCCTAAAGGTTTTAACTACGATATGTGGCTTGGTTCGACCCCCTCAGTATATTATACTGAAAAACGGGTTCATCCGCAAAAAGATTATGACCGTCCAGGTTGGTTGCGCTGCGAACAATTCGGCGCAGGCATGATTACGGGCTGGGGCGCACACCATATTGACTCTGCACATTGGGGCATGGATACAGAACTAACAGGACCGATTGAGGTATGGGGAAAAGCCGAATTTCCAAAAAGTGGTTTATGGGACGTGCACGGCATATTCACAACAGAAGCCTTATATGCCAATGGTGTCAAAATGGTGGTCAGCAATGAGTTACCAAACGGCATAAAGTTCGAAGGCACTGATGGGTGGATATTCGTGACACGCGGTGCCTATCGAGCGACTTCGAGCGACCCCATTGACCCAAAAGCACCGAAAGCCTTGGAAGCCAGCGACCCTAAAATTCTCACCTCCGTCATCGGCGCAGATGAGATTCACTTGCCTGTTAGTGAAGAGCATCACGGTAATTGGTTAGGTGCGATAAAAGCTAAAACACAACCCATTACACCTGTTGAAGTCGCACACCGCGGTTGTTCAGCCTGTTTGGTTCACCATATTGCCATGAAATTGAAGAGAAAAGTCTATTGGGATCCAACCACAGAGCAATTTAAAAATGATGCAGAAGCCAATGCGATGCTCTCACGTCCGCAGCGTAAAGGGTATGAGATTGTATAAATTAGACACCATGTTCGGGGAATTTTGAAAATTCCCCGAACATAAAAATTCTCATTATAAATCACTTTTTCTATGAAAAATACTTTCCTCTTTTTGGTAATTTTCGCTTATTCAAACAGCGTTTACAGTCAAAAGACCATTCAATTATTCAAAGAACACGACACACAAGGTTGGTACTCTTTCCTTGCAAAAAGCGGTAAAAACAACGATCCTTTGCATGTTTTTACTTTTGAAAAAGGAATCATTCACGCTTCTGGTGAAGACTTTGGCTATCTGATAACCACTGAAAAATTCAGTGATTTTCATTTTACTGTCCAATTCAAATGGGGAACAAAAAAGTATCCGCCGCGCGTTAATGAAAAGCGCGATGCGGGGGTTTTGTACCATGCCACTATTTACAGCGTGGATAAAATCTGGCCTCGTTCCCTTGAATTTCAAGTTCAAGAAGGTGATTGTGGCGATTTTTGGATGACCGACAGCACGACAATTCAATACAAAGGCGTATTGACAGAACCTAAAAATTGGTTCAATATCAAAAAAGAACGCGATGCCGAAAAACCGAATGGGCAATGGAATACCGTTGAAGTCATTGTCCAAAAAGGGCATATCACGCATAAAATGAATGGCGTAACGGTTGTTGAAGCCGTGTTAGGTAACACAAAAGAAGGTCAAATTGTCCTACAATCAGAAGGTGCAGAAGTTTTTTATCGCAAAGCGAAAATAAAACGCTTGTGAAGTACCCCCTCAGTATGAAAACACTAAAATCATTTTTCAAAATAAAAACGACTAACCATGCAAAGAAAAACATTTCTCAAAACCTCCGCCGTACTCGTCGCAGGTGGCTTTTTACCTACATTTTCTTCTTGCAAACAAGAAGCCGCTGCCGTCCGCAAAAACTGGGC
>JAYTMI010000229.1:0-4125 GCA_043728625.1 Saprospiraceae bacterium
CGGAAGAATCCGGGTTTTGCACCTCGACAGTCATCAACGCAGGTTTGGTAGATAACACTGACAAAGCCTTTGCCGCAGGAAAGCTATTTAAAACAGAAGATGTGGATATAATTTTCCTCTATGTCACGACTTACGCCTTATCTTCAACCGTTTTGCCTGTGGTGCAAAGAGCAAATGTGCCTGTTATCATCCTCAACCTCGCACCCGAAGCGGCTATTGATTATGATCGTTTTAATAAAATAACCGACCGTACCCGTATGACAGGTGAATGGTTAGCGTATTGTTCCGCTTGTGCTGTACCTGAAATCGCGAATGTTTTTAATCGGGTGGGTATCAAATTTCACCAAATAACGGGTATGCTTCAGGATGACCCCGAATGTTGGAATGAAGTAGCGGAATGGTTAGAAGCGGCAAAAGTAAAACATATTATGGCTTATAATCGCTTGGGCTGTATGGGGCATTATTACAATGGTATGTTGGATATTTACTCCGATCTAACATTACAATATGCCCATTTTGGCGGGCATATAGAACACTTAGAAGTTGAAGAATTAGCGACTTTAAGGCATGAAACTACTGCGCTGGAGGTAAAAAATCGCTTAAAATTGTTTTATGAAACCTTCGATATTCAAGCTGATTGTCCACTTGAAGATTTAGAAAGCGCGGCTAAAACATCTGTTGCCTTAGATAAATTGGCCAAAAAATATCAATTAGGCTCATTGGCGTATTATTATAAAGGTACTGGAAATGTTGAAAATGAGGAAGCTATTGCCTCTATCATTCTCGGTAATTCGCTTTTGACCGCTAATGGCATTCCAGTTGCAGGTGAGTATGAAATTAAAAATGCTCAAGCCATGAAAATTATGGACAGCTTCGGGGCAGGCGGCTCTTTTACAGAATATTACGCCATGGATTTCAAAGATGATGTCATTTTAATGGGGCATGATGGACCTGGACACATTGCTATCGCTGAGGGTAAAATCAAAGTACGCCCTTTGAAAGTCTATCATGGCAAAGTAGGCAAAGGCGTTTCAGTAGAAATGAGTGTCAAAAATGGGCCCGTTACGCTGCTGTCCGTCGTTGAGAAAAAAGGCAGATTGATGCTTTTAGTTGCCGAAGGCGAATCTGTTGCAGGACCCATTTTAAAAATTGGAAATACAAATAGCCGTTATAAATTTCCGATTGGCGCAAGACAATTTATGAATGAATGGAACAGTCATGGTCCCGCGCATCATTGTGCGGTTGGTATAGGTCATATCAGTTCAAAAGTCGAAAAATTGGGTGCACTGTTGAATATGGAAGTGGTGAAAGTGTGTTGAGTCGTTTTGAAAAGCCCAATAATTGATTATGTCCATCTTCTGGATAACCTGTAGTAGATTTGTACCTACTTTACATTTAATAATGCCATAAAGATGCTATTTCTCAATTTTCAAAACGACATGTTTGATATTTTTTCGATTCAACGTATAAGTGATATGTACCAAACCATCAGCCGATTGGATAATGGCAGGATAGCTGAATTCACCCGTTTTTTCATCTTCCAAAGTGAAAACATCTGTCCAATCAATGCCATTTTTGGAGATGGCAACGACCAATTTATTCCGTCCAAAGGATAACGCAACGTGTCATTCACAATACCATCCGCTATACTGAGGGGGTCGCTCCAATGTCCGTTTTCATGAAAAGCAATCCAAATCGTCACATCGGGATTGGATTCTCGTGTACCCCCAAACCATGATGCCATGAGTTTACCTTTCGACAATTCAACAATCGTCGAGGCATGACATTCTGCAAAAGGTGGCTTTTGCAGGATGTTTTCACTGTGTATCAAAGTTGCTTTTTGTGCCAAACCAATGTTTAGCAAAGCGGTTAAATACAAGAGTAAATAGCTCTTTTTCTTCATCTTGTTTTTTGTTTTTAACACTACACAAAATTCCGAAGGAATTGAATATGAATAACCGTAGATGAAATCTACGGAATAAAACGAGGGCTGCTGCACAACTCTGAAAGAGTTGAATATCAAGTAATTATCGTTAATTTCACTTACTGGCACATTCAACTCTTTCAGAGTTGGGAGACAGTTTTTTGCTGTTCCCTAGATTTCATCTACGGTTATTCATGTTCAATTCCTTCGGAATTTTATTTTGCTCGTTTTCTTATTTTATTCAATTTCAAAAACATATTTGCCTGAAACCAACCGAAATTGATACGCATTGTCTTTACTAACAGGCAATAACTGTTGATTTTGCTTGATTTTTTGACCAGCTTTTGTATTAAGCCATAGCGTCGCTGTTGCATTTGGCGGAATGGTAACTTGATAAATCACTTTACCATTTTCTTTTTTCCAAGCCGATTCTATTTTGCCCGTCGGGGCATTAAATATCGCTTCAAATGCGTTCAGCCCTTCCACAAAATGCGGTTCAAGCAAAATGTTTTTAAAACCGACATTTTCGGGGTCGGGTTTAATGCCACCCAAACCTTTGTAGAGCCACGCACCAATCTCACCGAACATAATGTGATTCATGGAAATGTCGGATTTGGCATCAATGGGCCAGTTTTCATAGAGCGTTGTTGCGCCATTGACAATCCACCAACCCCACGAAGGATAGGTTTCTTGGGCAGCAAGTTTGTAGGCTAAATCGGCGTAACCATTGTCACTAAGGGCACCCAAAATAGCTTTTGTGCCGAGCAAACCCACGTCTAAGTGATTGCCATCAGCCACGACTCTTTTAGCCAAATTTGAAGCGACCACACTTTTAAATTCGTTGGGAACAAGCCCCCAATACAGCGCAACGCTCAACTCCGTTTGCAAACCAGAACCATAAATACCTTTCGTTTTGTCGAGGTATTTGGCATTAAAAGCCTTTTGAATTTTGTCTGCGAGTTTAGAATATTGGTTAAAATCAGCAGTTTTTCCTAAGAGTTTCGCTGTTTTTGCTAATATTTGAACATCTGTAAAGTAATACGCTGTGGATGTCAACTCAACAGGCGATTTTGATTTGACTGGCACCCAATCACCTAAACCCCAATCCGTCAAGCCATTGGGCGCAATGGATGTGATGTGGTCAACATAGCGTTTTATGTTGTCATAACAATCAATCAAAGGTTTTTTGTCGCCATAAAACTGATAGAGTTGCCACGGAATTATCGCAATCGTACTCGTCCAATCAGGTCCATTTGCCCACTCATAACCCCAACCGCTTGATGGAATGATGGAAGGCAAAACGCCGTTGGCTTGTTGTTCGTCGCGGTGGTCGGCGAGCCATTTTTCATAAATGGTGAAGCCATCAAAATTGTACAAACCCGTTTCAATGGCAATTTGAGCATCGCCTGTCCAACCATTTTTTTCGCGTTGCGGACAATCCGTTGGATAACCAAAGAGGTTGGATAAATAGGCATTATTTGTCGCTGCCCAAATCTTATTGATGGTGGGATTTGACGACTGAATATGACCAATCGGCGGCACGTCGCTGTGCATAAAATAGCCCGTCAAGCTCTCTTTTTTGAGTTCAATTGCTTGGTCGCTGGTCACTTCTACGTATTGAAAACCTTTGTAATTGAATTTAGGCATAAACGTCTCTTCACCTTTGCCACTTAAAATAAAAATATCGGTTTGAAACGGGTCGCTATCATTCGTTGGGCGATAATGCACATCAATATTGGACAAATCTACATGCCCGTTCTCATACAATCTTTCGCCGTGTTTGAGCTTAATAATCGTTCCTGCCTTCCCTTTAACAGTGATTTTACTGACTCCTGCGATGTTTCTACCCAAGTCAAAAACAGCGTTTTTATCACTGAATATTTTTATGTTTTTTGTAGGAATGGCTTCAACATCTCGAACCGGGTGCATCGTTTGAGCGACAATATTATCAGACGGTGCAGAGCGAAAAATAACGTTTTTCCAAGTAGAATCAACAAAATCTGGCGTATTCCAACTCATTTGTTCCAAACGCGCATCATAATGTTCCGCCGTATAAATGCTGTTAAAAATGACTGGACTGGGTGCCGTTTTCCAATCTTTACCCGTCGAAAGGGACCCCTCAGTACCATCGGCATATTTCACCCGAATATCCATGCAAAATGTCGGACGACCTCGCCATGGCGCTTTGTCAAAATACCAAA
>JAYTMI010000230.1:0-1620 GCA_043728625.1 Saprospiraceae bacterium
AATTTTTTTGTCATCCTGTAAGGAACTAAATCCGTGTAATTCGTGTAATTGGTGTCTGTCTAATAAATTTTAGCTTCTGTTAAATAGGTTAAAACAACATCTGGCACAAGGTACTGAATAGATTTGCCCGATGTCAAACAATTGCGAATATACGTTGCCGAAATATCCATCAAAGGCGCATCAAATAGTTTAATGCGTTCATGCGTTGCTAATGCGCCTAAGTCAATATTTGGACGACGATAGACGTATATATCATACCCCCTCAGTATCAATTCATAATTTTTCCATTTATGCAACGTGGCAATATTATCGCCACCCATGATGAGGACAAACTCATGTTGTGGATATTTTTCTCCTAAATACGCCAAAGTATCAATCGTATAAGACGGTTTTGGTAAGTCAAATTCAATATTTGATGCTCGCAATTTAGGATTATCGTCAACCGCTAATTGAACCATATTGAGTCGGTCACGGTTACGAGCCAGCGTATTTTTAGGCTTCAACGGGTTTTGAGGACTCACAACAAGCCATACTTGCTGCAAATCCGTCTGCGTTGCCATAAAGTTAGCGATGATGAGATGCCCAACATGTATAGGATTGAAAGAACCGAAAAAAAGACCAATTTTCATAAATCGTTACTGGTTATTGGTTATTGGTGAAATGGTTATTGGGGATTAGTTACTCGTAACCAATCCCCAATAACCATTTCACCAGTAACTACTTAACTGGGCGTTCAGGTTTTTTATTTATATTCTCAACAGGTTCAGAAGTGGCATCTTGCAAATACCATTGCCCATTGAGGCGAAGAAGGTAATAAGTGCATTTTAACTGCCCAACGGCATCTTCCAAAAGACAATTACATTCAGATTTATCCCCCTCAGTACGACAAGCGATATTGAGGATTTTTGTAGAGGATGAAGCGATGGGTTCGATATGATGTGTACTGTCAAGAGACACGACCGTTTCCAAGGCTTTGCCAGTACTGATAAGTTTGGCATCGGCAAATTGATTTTCACCTATTTGATTTTCCCAAGTTTTAATCACATCTTCAGGTGTATTCGGCAATTGTACAGCCATCAAATTTGCTGGTGTTGTAGAGACCGTTTGGTCTCCGTTCCGACAAGTGATGGCAATAAAGATAAACAGGAAGGCAGACGCAACAGCGATAGACTTTTTCATTCCAATATGGCTTTGTGAAAAATAAATACGGGTGGTAAGTATCCAAAAGGTTATTATGATGCCACAAAATTACGATATTTTTACTGGATAGTATAGTTTTGACAAAATTTTGCTTTTGCTTTTTTTATTTCAACAAGACCATTCATAAAATTTGGATTGAAATTTGAATATTAAATAGTTTACTATCATAATTTATCATTAGGATAAAAAATGCTTTGAATCAATGAAGTACCCACAAATCATAGTCGCATCGTTTTTCATTTTGTTGTCAATTAATCTGTCTGCACAGCGTTTTGGCTACCCCTCAGTACAAGAACGTCAACTCATCGGTACTAAGTGGCGATACGCTTATACGCTACATTTGGAGTCCAATACGACGGTTCATCAAGCGGATAAAGACTATCAGTATTTTCTTTTTTTTAAATACGATTTTACTTTTGA
>JAYTMI010000231.1:0-2329 GCA_043728625.1 Saprospiraceae bacterium
TCTGCACCGCGTCCATTTGTAACACTTTTTATCTTTTCAACCACATCTATATTGAGGGGGTTCAAGGGCATTGCGCCAAAGGATTTTGCTTTTTCCAGTCTTTCGGGAATGGTATCAACAGCATACAGTTGTGTTGCGCCTAAGTTTTTAGCCCCAACAATAGCCATTAAGCCTACGGGACCGCAACCAATGACAACATAAGTGCCTTTGGGTTGAATGCCCGCCATATCGGCACAATAGTAACCTGTGGAGAAAATATCGCCTAACAGCAATCCTTGCTCTGTACTCAAATCCATACTGAGGGGTAGGAGCGTGGTGTCTGCCAAAGGCACGCGCACATATTCCGCTTGTCCGCCGTGTAAACCTGCTCCCTTTTCGACCCAACCATAAAAGCTGCCTTTTTCGCAGCGACATGTCAAGCCGATTTGACAATAAAAACACACGCCACATGAAGTTGTAAAAGGACTAAAAACCTTATCGCCCCGCTTGAAACGCTTCACTTCTCGCCCAATATCCACTACTTCTCCTACGAATTCATGTCCCATCACTGTGCCATTGTCCAAACCTGTTTCACGACAATGATAGACATGCAAATCTGAACCGCATAAGCCCGCCATTTCTACCTTCACAATCGCATCTGTTGCCGCCCATACTGAGGGGTCGGCAACTTGCTCATAAACGATGTTTTCTTTTCCTTGAAAAGTGAGTGCTTTCATTGTTATGTTGGTTATCGGTTGATTGGTTATCGGGGAATTCGTGTAACCAATTCCCCAATAACCAATCAACCATTTTAGTACCTTATGCCCCAAAACGGGAACGATTCTTCTTTTCTTTTTTCTAAAATAAACTTTTTCTCTAAGTCGTGGTATTCGGCGTATTTAATCTTTTTGCTTTTTATTTTTTTGGGTACATCTAACTCCGTAGTCAGCTTTTTTAATTCAATTTTATCGGCAGACATAATCATCGCGCCATCGTTGATGTCTATTTCGAGAATCATGCCTGGCAAGCCTGAAAAACGGTCAGGACCTATACTTAAAGGAATATCTTGTGCAAACCAGGCGACGATTTTCTGATTTCTCAAAGTGTCCTCAGTAAAGGCTTTCATGCAAATATGACCCGCCACTTCTTTCAAATCGTTTTGGATTTTCCAATCAATCGGCGGTATTTCGTCTTCAATCAAGTAGTTTTTACCTAAAAACTCTATCGCATCGGTCATGGAATTATTGGCAAAGTCACGTTTCATAAAAAACAACTCTGTTCGTTCTGCCCATCTGTTGTCATCATTTGGGTCGGCTTTGTCCTCTGAATTGTCAAATTTGCTTGTTGTGGCATTGAAATAGAGATTATTATAGAGTTTCCACTCCGAATCATTTCCCCACATATAAGCCGATCTTTCTTTTTGTTGCTTGCTGATGTATGGGACGGCTTCTAATTTTTTAGTCCAATTATGTGTCACGAGGTATCGCGCCATACCTTCAAACGACTGTTGAGCCCAAGTAGCCGTAGGCAACAGTATGATTAAAACGAAGAGTATTTTTTTCATAAATGATATTATTTTAAGTGTTTTTGATGAAAATACTGAGGGGGGTAGATCCTTTTTGGGAAGGGTATGTTCAGGGAACTTTAAAGGTTCCCTGAACATGATGTCTAACCCACTTTGTAAATCTTAAAAATGTCCGCCTTTATTCATCTTCGTTTCATGTCCCCGCAAATTATAGGTCAAACTGAGCATAAAGTACCGCGCTAAGGTCTGTGCAGTGTTTGTTATCACATAATTTTGCGTACCCGATTGTGTAATGCTGATTTGTTTATTCAGCAAATCGAAAGCAGCGAGACGCATCTCTAACTTATTGTCTTTCATCATGAGGCGACGCACAGACAAGTTCCAAATCGGCACTTTTTGGTCGAAACCAAATCTTTCGTTTTGATACGCGGCATAATTGAAATTCGATTCGAGGTAAAATTTCGTAGCAAAATTCCATTTGACAGATGCGTCAATAGATTGATTCCGTATTTTTTGATTTTGCTCTTTTTGAATAGAATACTCGATGTTATTGTAACGGATATTGCCTCTAACACCTAAAATGAGCTTTTGGTTAGGCGTTAAATTGATGCCTACGCCAAAATTGCCACCATTATTAGCGGTCTCATTTTTCACATCATTGACAAAAGAAGGTGATTTGTTGAAGTTAAAACCGCCGTTTGCTGTGAGCGTCAATTTGGTTTTTATAATCGGATAATTCATCCAAAGCCAAGTATTGACTGTTTGTCCGCCCGACAGGTTTATCGGTTTTGTCGTCGTCCGAATGCCTAATTTATCAATATTTTC
>JAYTMI010000232.1:0-5984 GCA_043728625.1 Saprospiraceae bacterium
AGACGGTCATTTTGACTTAACGGAAGTCCCCACTGACTATATTTTATTCACACCTCATCTTGAATGTATTTATTTCGAAACCATTATTGGCAAAAAAGAAGAGCATTTAGGGATTTCGGGAACCTATCAACTCTCAAATACTTGGACAAATGCTCAAAAAAAGAATTAAAAGTTTTGGCTATGCTTTCAAAGGTATTGCGACACTTTTTAGTACCCAACCCAATTCGTGGATTCATTTAACTGCACTTTTCGGCATCTTAGCAGCAGGTATTTTTTTCAAAATCAATACCACCGAGTGGTGTCTCATTGCCTTAACAAGTGCTGCCGTATTAGCCGCCGAAGCGATGAATACCGCCATAGAATTCATTGTTGATTTGGTATCCCCTCAGTATCACGACCTCGCGGGCAAAGCAAAAGATGTGGCTGCCGCTGCTGTTTTGTTAACCTCTTTTGGTGCGTTAATGGTCGGTTTCCTTGTTTTTTTTCCAAAAATCGTAGAATTTTTACATTGATTCCTCTATTTCCGCTCTATTTGGTATTGAACAATTTAATATTATCCTTGTTGAAAACCCGAGGGTGTAATTTCTTCGTACATTCCTTGAAGAAAAACTAAAGCAGGTAATACCAATATCCTATAACTATGACTTTCAGTATCATCATACCAACTCTCAATGAGGCGGAAAATATCACACAATTAATCCATTTTTTGAAAAAAAATGAAGACAGCCGCTTGCTGGAAATTATCGTCGTGGATGCAGACAGTACAGATGCAACGGCAGAGTGTGCGCTTACTGAGGGGGCGAAAGTCGTCGTTTCTCACAAACGTAGTCGTGCAATTCAGATGAATATCGGGGCGCATGAAGCTAATGGCGATGTCCTGTATTTCATCCATGCAGACTGTACACCACCCGCTACGTTTTTAGATGATATTGAGCGCGCTATTACTGAGGGGTATCCTATCGGTTGTTATCGTTATCGTTTTGATAATCAACGTTTTATATTACGTATCAATGCTTACTTCAACCGTTTTGAACCGTTGTGGTGTCGGGGTGGCGATGAGACATTGTTTATCAAAAAAGACATATATGAACAACTCAATGGCTTTGATGAAAACTTTTGTATCATGGAAGAATATGATTTCATTAAACGCGCCAAAGCTGTTTTTCCCTTCAAAATCATACCCAAATACGCCATTGTATCGGCTCGAAAATATGAAACAAACTCGTGGCTGCGGGTGCAGTTAGCGAATATGGCGGCATTCAACATGTTTCGCTTCGGTGTGTCTGCTGAAAAAATAGCCCGTACCTACCGTCAGCTGCTAAATTATCGGTAGAGATCTGTCTTCTTTTTGGGCAAATGTGAATAACTTGTGGACAAGCCCCTATTTCAATGTGGTAAACCCCCTAAAAACGTGGATAAGCCACAATTTCAATGTTCAAAACTGTGGAACATTTGTTTATAAAATATGGCGATTTACGTCCAAAAGAAAATTAGAACCCACCAAATTTGGGTAACTTTGCCCCGAAAAATAGGTTTCAGACAATCCAACGGATCCAAAAATTCATTATTGAAATGACGATTAAATACTACGGTCACTCCTGCTTCGGTATCGAAGTTGACGGCAAACATCTCCTTTTTGACCCCTTTATATCAGGTAACGAATTAGTAAAAGACATTGATATTCAATCAATTCCATGTGATTTTATGCTTATTTCGCATGGTCATTTCGACCATATTGCCGATGCAGAAGCTATCGCAAAGCGAACAGGCTGTAAAGTTATTTGTGCTTGGGAAATCCATGCATGGCTCAATACGAAAGGTGTTACAAATACGCATCCGATGAACATAGGCGGTTCATTTAAGTTTGATTTCGGTACGGTTAAATGCGTTGTTGCGCAACATTCATCGAGCTTGCCAGACGGTACTTATGGCGGCAATCCTCTTGGTTTTGTCGTGGATACTGCCGAAGGATGCTTCTATTTTGCTGGCGATACGGCTTTGACGCTTGATATGCAATTGATTCCGATGACTTGCACAGCGTTGGGTTTTGCAATTTTACCCATCGGCTCAAATTTTACGATGGACTATCACGATGCGGTCATTGCTTCTGATTTTATTCAGTGCAATACCATTATCGGTTGCCATTACGATACATTTGGTTATATCAAAATTGACCACGAAGAAGCAATAAAAGCCTTTGAAGCAGAAGAAAAACAGTTGATTATGCCCAATATTGGCGGTGAATTGCAATGGGGATAAATTTTTATTAATGATGAATGATGAGTTATGAATGATGAATTTTGCGAAGCAATTGAATTTATCATTCAACATTTATCATTCATCACTCATCATTATATAAATGAGTATTACAGATGGTTTCAAAGAATTAGGTTTAGTATTGGTCACAGTGCCGACTTATGCTGTGCTTATATTAGTCGAACTGTATTTAAGCAATCGGCAACATCGGGAAACACCGATGTATTCGTTCAAGGATTCGTTGACCAATCTTTACCTAACCGTTAGTCAAATGGCGGTAGATGCTTTGACACGACGAGTGCCTACTTATTTGGCTTTCAATTATTTATATCAGTATCAATTTTTTCATATTGAAAGTAAGTTTTGGTATTGGTTCTGGATAATTGTTGTGCAAGACTTCTTTTTTTATTGGATTCATCGCACCGAGCATACAGTCCGCTTTTTTTGGGCAGTCCATGTGACGCATCATTCGTCAGAGCATTTTAATCTGTCTGTTGGCTTTCGGTCATCTGTTTTAGAGCCGCTTTATCGGTTTGTTTTCTATTTGCCATTGCCTTTGATGGGTTTTGATGCCTTAGACATCATGGTGTCGTTTTCGATTACCCAAATTTACGGCTTGCTCGTGCATACGCAATACATCAAACGCATACCCGTTTGGGAGTGGATATTCGTCACACCTGCACATCATCGGGTACATCATGGCTCAAATGTTCAATATTTGGATAGAAATATGGGCATGTGTTTTATTATTTGGGACAAAATGTTCGGCACTTATCAAGCCGAATTGTCAGAAGAACCCGTCAAATATGGTTTGGTCGTAAAAAAGGATTTGAACGGACCTGTGAAAGTCATTTTTCACGAGTTCATAGATATTTGGAATGACTTTTTTGTGAAACATCGCAACTTACTCCTCAGTATTCGGTTAAAATATGTCTTTGCACCGCCTGGTTGGAGTCATGATGGTTCGACACAAACGGCTGATGAATTAAGAGAAATTGCTGGTATAAAGTAAGTAAATCACAGCAAATAAGTAATAATAAATACTCAATAATCAATCAAAAATAATGGGCAAAATCATTGCAGTCGCCAATCAAAAAGGTGGCGTAGGAAAAACGACAACGGCAATCAATCTAGCAGCCGCTTTAGCAGTGTTGGAAAAGAAAGTATTGCTGGTGGATTGCGACCCACAAGCAAACGCATCTTCGGGCGTAAACGTTTTTGCAACTGCTGAAAATTATACAATTTACGATTGTCTCATCAATGGTGACGACCCACACGATGCCATTATGGAGACAGAAACACCTAATTTGTTTCTCCTTCCATCGTCTATTGACCTTGTGGGTGCAGATATTAAGTTGGTTGGCATGGAAAAAAGGGAATTTGTACTGAGGGGGGTCTTGGAAAAAATACGCGACGAATACGATTATATTTTCATTGATTGTTTACCATCGCTGGGTCTTGTTACCGTCAATTCACTCGTTGCAGCAGATTCGGTGCTCATTCCAGTTCAATGCGAGGTGTTTTCTTTAGAGGGTTTGGTCAAATTGAAAAATACCATTAATTTGGTCAAAAAGAACCTGAATCCTAAACTTGAAGTCGAAGGTCTCCTACTTTCGTTGTACGATTCACGTTTACGCCTTGCCAATTTAATTGTTGATAAAGTACGTGAACACGCCAAAGACTACGTTTTTGAGACCATCATACACCGTTCCTCTCGTTTGGCAGAAGCTCCGAATGCCCATAA
Source organism: Saprospiraceae bacterium (assembly GCA_043728625.1). GTDB lineage: Bacteria > Bacteroidota > Bacteroidia > Chitinophagales > Saprospiraceae > JAAFJT01. Next base: position 4,001 of record JAYTMI010000232.1, read on the forward strand.
ACCCGTCATCACTTATGATGCGACGAGTAGGGGTGCTATCAACTTTTTGAACTTGTGCAAAGAGTTTTTAATTAAAAATAAAGATAAAATACAGCGCACAGTAGCGTAATTGGTTTGTTGGTTATTGGGAAATTCGTTACTGGTTACGGGTGAATTGGTTTAGTCACAACTAGTAACCAATTCACCAATAACCAGTAACCAATTTCCCAATAACGAATAACCAGTAACAAATAACGAAACATGGCAAAACTTAAATTAGCAGACCAAAGCCGCGGACTCGACGAATTGCTCGGCAGTTCCGATTCCGTAACCGACATCGTAAAGGAGTTGACACATACTATTGTCAATATTCCGCTTGACCAAATTGAGGTGAATCCGTGGCAACCACGTAAGGATTTTGATGAAAGTGCTTTGCAAGAATTGAGCGACTCTATCAAAATTTATGGACTGATTCAGCCCATAACGTTGAGGCGTTTGGCGACCAATCAATTTCAATTGATTTCAGGTGAACGCCGGTTACAAGCCTCTCATAGGGCTGGTTTGAGGGCTATTCCCGCCTATATTCGCATAGCGAACGACCAAGAAATGCTTGAAATGGCGTTGGTTGAGAACCTTTTACGTGAGGATTTGAACGCTATTGAGGTTGCCATAACTTATCAACGCTTGAAAGAAGAATTCGGTTTGACTGATGAACAATTGGGCAAAAGAGTGGATAAAAACCGTTCAACTGTAACGAATATGTTGCGTTTGTTGAAATTACCACCCAATTTACAAGAAAGCATCAAAGAAAAACGCATTTCAACAGGTCATGCAAAAGTTTTGGTCGGCATCAAAGACATCGCTTTGCAATTGGCTTTGCATGAACGCATCGTAAGAGACCGTTTGAGTGTCCGTGAGTTAGAAGATATTGTCGCCAATTACACAACGGCGAAAGCAAAAGCAAAAAAATCGCCCCCCTCAGTACCCGATGCTTACAAACTCGTTGTGGACAATTTGAGTGGCTTTTTTGGTTCAAAAATTCAATTCAAACGCAAGCCAACGGGCGCAGGTCATATTGTTGTTAATTTTAAAAATGACGACGACCTCAACCGTATTTTAGACCTTATAGATAATGGATAATTTATAGTTGATAATGTATAGTTGATAATGGATAATAATTATCCATTATCAACTATACATTATCAACTATAAAAGTCGTTTTGGATAGCATGATGAAAATATCTTTAGTTAATATTTTTTTATTATTTTTTTTACATTTTGGATTTGCCCAAAGTCCTGATATTCAACCTATTAAGGCTGATTCGACCCCCTCAGTAAAAAAGGTCGTTAAGGATAAAAAATATAGCTCAACGGATAGTTTCCCTATACCCAAACGGGCGGCTATGTGGTCAATACTGCCAGGTGGTGGTCAAATTTATAACAAAAAATGGTGGTATATCAAATTGCCTATCGTTTACGGTGCATTAGGAACGACCATTTATTTGACCTCTTTTAATCAAAAATTGTATAGAAAGTACAAAGCAGCGGACTTTAACCTGCGTAACTCAGAAGTAGGAAACCCACAATCAGGTTTCGCTGACATACCCAATACGACCAATACAACACGTCTGCGTGAAATCCGCGATGCTTACTTCAAACGCACCCAACAGATGTATATACTGACGGGTGTCACCTACCTTTTGGCGGCAGCTGAAGCCTTTACTTCGGCACATTTAGCCCATTTTGATGTCAATGATGATTTGAGTTTTCGCATAAAGCCTTCGTTTGAGCCTATTTCAGCGTCTGGAAATGCAATTGGTTTGGGTATTCAATTAAAATTTTAAACGTTTTTTTGTCATTCTGAGGACAATCACCATGTAAAGCGTTGGTGTTTAAAACCGAATGGCGCAGCAAATGGGTTCGAGTACCATGTTCGGGGAACTTTAAAAGTTCCCCGAACATAAAGTTCCTCTCCTACAAACGAAGCGCGTCATTAGTAACGAAG
>JAYTMI010000233.1:0-7874 GCA_043728625.1 Saprospiraceae bacterium
CTTCCAATCCGACCGCCGTTTTTTCATATCCTCCAACTCCTTATTTTTATGCAATTCAATTTTTTGACCCAACAAACCACGAATGACAACGGAGGCACACACGCCGCCAAAAGCGGCGGGAATGTATGAAATCGTCCCATAAGCGGACTTCTTGAAATTAGAGCCATCTGTCATCATCAGAGAGTCTTTAGGGGCGGGTTCGTCGCTGAAAACGGTGATTAAGCCGCGTCGAATGCCTTTTTTCTTCAATCTTTTGCGAATTTTCAAGGCAAAATGGTCTGTATAAGTATCGTAAAGGTCGGCTACCTTAATACGTGTCGGGTCCATTTTACCGCCTGCACCCATCGAACTGACGATATTTAAGCCATTTTGTTTAGCGGATATAATCAAATACAGTTTAGGCGAAACGCTGTCAATACAGTCCATCACGTAATCGTATTTGGCGGCTTGACAAATTTCCTCTGCCATGTCGGGCGTTAAAAAGTTCTTGCGCACATGAAGAATGATTTCAGGATTTATAGCTGTCAGCCTTTCTGCCATCCATTCTGCCTTTGAAACGCCATGGTTTGTCGCCAAAGCGGGTAATTGACGGTTGCGATTGGTGGGGTCAACGACATCGCCATCAACGATGGTCATTTCGCCAACACCTGCGCGGGCAATAAATTCTGCGGCATACGAGCCAACACCGCCCAAACCAACGACTAAAACATGGGCGCGGTTCAACTGTTTCACGCCTCCTGAACCGACGAGCAAAGTCGTGCGGGATAACCAACTTAAATCTGACATACAATAAGGATGAAAAATAAAGGGTAAAAGAAGAATATTCAAAATTTGGGTGAAATTAACACCCCTCAGTAAAAAGGTAGTATTTTTTTGCAAATAAGAAGCAAATCAGTGAAAAAGATGCTAAAAACCACATTTGAGGTCAAAACATGAGCTATTTTTATTGTATGTGAACTCAGCATTACCTCAATCTTAATTCATTGACCGCCATAGTCATACTTTTTTACCAAAATTTATAGTTGTCAAAAGCCTTTTTAGATGATAATTATTTTGTGAAATCTGAAAATCCATTAAAAACCCCTTGAAGTGACCCTTGTTTGGGTACAAGGCTTTCAATTTCGGGGTGAGTGCCTATACCTTTGCAGCAGAAATTAGTTGTTGATGTATAAAGATATTATCAACGCACATAAAGAGAAATAAACGATTCATTTTGCCGGCAGTAGTCGTTTATCTTAATCACCTTATTGTTTAACAAATTTTAAAAATTCAAAGTTATGAAATCGAAAATCATTTTTCTTGCAACTTTGGTCGCCGTGCTCTTCACAACCCAAATCAGCGCAACCGTCCGCACAACTCCTTTATCTGACGGTACAAATGTGAATTTTAGCACGATTGACAAAACGCTCAAAATCAGCGTCCGTAATGTAGAGGCTGAATCCATCGCCATTTATTTGGAAGATACTGAGGGGGTCAGTTTGGTTAACGAAACGGTAAAAGTAACACCGAACTTCGTTAAGGCTTACCGATTAGAAAATCTTCCGAATGGCAAATATCATTTCACTGTAAAACGCAACGGCGTGAAAGTCGTGCAGTATTTTGACATCACACCGATTGGCATCAACATGTCTGCCAACGAAAGGGAAGAGACCCTTCTACCTTCTTTGAAACAAAATGGCGACAAGGTTTTTGTCAGTTCATTTGTCAAAAAAGGCGATAAAACGTCTGTTCGTATCTTGAACAATGAAGGCGGCTTGGTGTTTGAAGACAATTACAGTGAAGGCGTTTTGCGCAAAACGTTCGATATTTCGAAACTCCAAGCGGGTATTTACTTCTTTGAAGTTCAAACTGCTGATGAAACGGAGTATTTTACGGTCGTTCACTAAGATTTCTAAAATTTTAATCAAACCAATCACTTAATAAAAAGGGGCAATCAATGTATCATTGATTGCCCCCTCAGTATTTGTCAGTTAGAGTTCATAACGGTTGTAATCAACAATAAAATCACTGAATAAGCAATCTTGAGGTCTCTCTTTCTGATTTTACAATATACATACCTCTTGGCAAGTCATCAATAAACATATCCTGATGTAACTCACGGACAAGGTTGCCCAAAATATTGTAAATCTGGATAGGCTTCTCGCCAAGTATGTTTACACGTGCTTTGTGACAGCTTGTTTTAGCGGGTGGTGTGTTGTTTTTAAAATTGAAAGCTATAAATTTAAATATATAAGTTTTTGAATAGCATATAAAAAACTAAGGGGTGACTGATTAATCATCAGTTACCCCTTGTATGTTTTGTTCCAAAACTATATATCTAAAAATTCTAAGTGCTTAAATCTGAAGGTTTCCAATCACTTACCAAGTGCTACCATACAAACGACGATATTCTCCGAAGGTAATCATGCGTTGTTGTTGTTCGTCCCAAAGTTTGTTGACGAAATACTTCAAACTACCTGTGAATGAAACGGTTGTGATATGCTCCTGTAATACAGGATTTTCATCTTTACATTTTTGCAAATTGTAGTTTGGAATCAACGAGCTCAAATGATGAATGTGGTGAATACCAATATTACCTGTCAACCACTGAAATACGCGCGGTAACTTCCAATAAGTGCTACCACGTAGAGCAGCCATAACGAAAGTCCACTCTTCTTTCCACTGCTTATACGCTTGCTCGTGCTGATGTTGAATGTAAAAAGCAAAAAATGCCATGACAGAAAAGAACATAACAATCGGTAAGTGTATTTTGAGAAAAGTCGCTGTACCGAACAACAAAATACCACCTATATATAAGCCTGCCATGAACAAATTGCTCAAAACGAGTGATTTTTTAGCAAATTCAAAACCGCGTTGTTTGATAGAGTTGAAGCGATTGTGAATGAAAATATAGTAAAATGAGCCTAAACTCAACAAAACCAAAGGCATACGAAACACGCGATAGCCGAGCTTGTGTAGCTTTGGCATATTGCGGAATTCATTGACCGTCAATAAAGGCATGTCGCCAATATCACGAATGTCTGGCTCTAAACGACCACAATGACCATGGTGGAAATTGTGTGCTTTTGCCCAATATTTGTAAGGAATAAGGCTGAAACCGCTACAAACAAAGCCAATTATATCGTTGACTTTTTTTGATTTTGTGAAAGACTGATGTCCACAATCATGCTGAATGATGAAAATACGAACTAAAAAGAAGGCGTTGACGAGGGCTAAACCGAGCGTTAACCAATAAGAAATGGACAAGCTGAAATACATCAAAATCCACAAACCCAAGAAGGGAAGGAACGTTGTTATCATTTGCCATATCGCAATTTTTGTGCTTGGGGTTTGGTATTTTTTGACAATTTGATGCCAATTCTCCATGACGTATTGGAGGGAATCATTGATTCTTTTTTCCATTATTTAAACTTTTAAAATACTTTTTGTGCTTTCGCGGTGCAAAGAAAAATACTAAATGCGATATATCGGATAAGAGTTTGCAATAAAGTCGTAAAATTTTTTTTTTAAGGAAAAAAAAGGAAAACCAGCGAAAATACGCTTATTTTTTTGGCAAATAACGCCTATTTCTGCAATTCAACTTGAAAATCATCTATTACCAAAATAGGTTGATAATCAACAGAATACCGAGTGTTATTTTTGACAATGATTTCATTTTGTCCAAAAACGTTAAATACGTTCCAATAAAGCCATATAAAACCCATCGAACCCCTCAGTAGCGGACGATATCTTGCGCTCATCGAGCCACTTGAAGTTTTGATTTTTTTCTAAAAAAACCTTGACTTGGTTTTCATTTTCAGAAGGTAAAATGCTGCATGTGGCGTACACTAATTTGCCACCGACTTTTACCATTTTAGCATAGTTTTCAAGGATAGTCGCTTGAGTTTTGCGAATTTCAGATATGAATTCAGGTTGTAATTTCCACTTTGCATCAGGATTTCGGCGTAAAACACCTAAGCCGCTACAAGGCACATCGAGCAAAACACGGTCGGCACTGTCGTGCAAACGTTTAATCACTTTGTTGGTCTCAATCGGACGTGTTTCGATGTTAAAAATGCCATTTCGACGGGCGCGGCGTTGCAGTTCGTCCAATTTCCACCCCTCAGTATCGAGCGAAATGACGCGCCCTTTGTTGCCCATAAGTGTTGCCAAATGCAGCGATTTACCGCCCGCACCCGCACAAGCATCAATGACCCGCATGCCCGATTCTACATGTAAAAATGGTGCAATCGTTTGACTACCCGCATCTTGTACTTCAAAAAAACCGTTTTTGAACAACTCTGTTTGAAACACATTACCGCGTTTTTTTAAAACAAGGGCATCTTTACTGAGGGGTGTCATAGTTGTTTCCCAACCGAGTTCAAGTAGTTTTTTTTGTAAATCTAAAACGTTTATTTTCAATGTGTTGCAACGCAAAACGATGTCAGCAGGGCGATTGATAGCTTTGATTTCAAAATTCCAAAGGTCTGAGCCCAACTCTGTTTCTGCTATTTCGTCGAGCCAATCGGGGATAGAATTTTTGATTTTTCTATCAGAAATCGCATCGTATGCCGCTTTGAGCTTTTCGTAATCAAAATGTTTAAATGCTTCTAAATTCTGCTCTGATTTTAAAACCCAATGCACGCCAATGATGTTGTTCATTGAAGTGGCAGATACCTCGCTTTCAAGGCAAAGTTCTCGATAAAGTCGCCACCAACGGACGCACTCATACGTCGTTTCTGCCAAAAAACCACGGTCACGGCTGCCCCATTTCGGGTTCGATTTGAGCATACGTTCAATGACCTTGTCGGCGTATTTTCCGTTTTTAAAAATATCGGTCAAAGCCTCCGAAACGGCTTTTATAAGGAGTGGGTGAAATTTCATAGAGTAAAAATTTTGGCGAAGATAGGCAAATGACTAAGGGTAAATGTCAAAATGAGTTTTATTCCCTACAAATTCTAAAAAACAAGTGTTTTGTTTTGTAGAGATAAAACCTGTGTGTTATCTTGCAACGTATTGATATTCAATTAATTAAAACATATATGTAGAAAATGGACGCACAACGTAGCCAAGCCGATTTATTGTGGAAAGACTTGACCACAGAGTTTTATCTCGAATTTGTGTTATTTTTTTTTGGAAAGAAATTATACAATTTGATTGACACGTCTATAGCACCCGATTTTTTGGAACAAGAATTCAACGAAACCTTTATTGGTAATGAACCTAACAAGAAAGCGGCGGATAAAATCATGCGCTTTCGTTTGAAAAATGGAGCGTCGAAATTGTCGTTTCCAAGAACTATAACAAGCAAAAGTTCTACCGATTGTTTAATTTTGTACAATACTTGGTGACGCTGCCTAAAGTGTATGAAATCGAGTTTAAAAAATTCTCTTCTCAACCTAAAATAGATTTAAAAATGCAAGCTAAAAAAGAGTTTTTATTAGATTTTCCAGCGTTTTTTGGTGAGGCTGTTACTGAACTTCGTGAAGAAGGGCGTGAAGAAGGCATTGAAAAAGAAAGAGAAAGTAATATTCTTAAATTAAATAAACATTTGGGCTTAACAGCTGTCCAAATTGCCAATACACTACAACTCTCTGTCGAATATGTTCAATCCATAATTGATAAAAATGTAGAGTAAAAGAGCTTATTCAGGTTAACTAAAATCAAAGAGTAGAACAAAGTCTATAAAGTGTGTTATTTAAAAATATAATGAATAAAAGCCATCTTGACATTTCAAGATGGCTTTTGTATTTATAATGAGGTCAAATTCGGATATTTGCCCACTTAAAATCATAGAAATGTACGCAATTTCAACTATACAAAATTGGCTTAATGCCGAATGGCTGCTCAAAAATGATGTGACACAAGACGTGGAACATTTAGCTTTTGACTCACGCCGCATTGCTTTTCCTGAACGGACTTTGTTCCTTGCCTTGACTGCTCAAAGAGATGGACATGACTTTATTTCTGATGCTTACAGGCGGGGTGTTAGGTGTTTTTTAGTATCCAAAAGCATTGATACACAGCCTTTTAGCGATGCAAATATCTTAAAAGTAGATGATGTACTGAGGGGGTTGCAAACTTTAGCGATACAGCATCGAGCGCATTTTCCAAACTTAGAAGTCATAGGTATTACAGGTTCAAATGGTAAAACGATTGTGAAAGAATGGTTGTTTGAGTTACTACGCGATGACTTTAATATCGTCCGTTCACCTGCCAGTTTTAACTCTCAAATTGGTGTGCCGATGTCGGTTTGGCAGATTCGACCCGAACATAATTTGGCGATTATTGAAGTCGGAATTTCGACAGTAGGCGAAATGGATGAATTGGCAGCAATTGTCCAACCGACGATTGGTGTTTTTACGAATTTGGGGGCGGCACACGATGCAGGTTTTTCTTCTCGTTTGGAAAAAGCAAAGGAGAAGTTTAAGCTTTTCCATAAAGCTAAGTCATTGATATTTAATAGTAATGAAGTGAGCAATGCTGTTGTTTCTGCATTGATTAATACAAAGAAAATAAGTTGGTCAGACACCGAAATAGCCGATTTGAGTATCAAAGAAAAGCATGTTCAAAGCGATGGTTCGACCAAAATAAAAGCCATTTTTCATAAAAAAAACATAGCGGCACACTTACCATTTAGCGACAAAGCGATGTTCGAAAACGCTTATTTGTGTTGGTTGACGATGTTGACTTTGAAAATACCCCCCTCAGTATGTGCAGCCCGTTTACATCGTTTAGTGGCTTTGGCGATGCGGCTTGATGTGCGTTCAGGCATTGGCGGCTCGATTATAGTCAATGATTCTTATAGCAATGACTTGACTTCGTTGCCGATTGCGCTTGATGTTTTGGGGCAAAAAAGTCGTCATTTACCACGTATTGTTATTTTAAGTGACTTGTTGCAAACCATAGGCGATGTCAAAATGGTGTATCAACAAGTCGCTCAATTATTGGTAGAAAAAGGTATTCAAAAACTCATAGGTATTGGTGATACGATTGGTTTGATAAAAGATTTTTTACCGCAAAGTATTGAATTTCAATATTTTAAAAAAACAAATGATTTTTTACAGCAATCTGAAAATTCAAATTTTTATCAAGCCGCTGTACTCATCAAAGGTGCGCGGTTGTTTGGTTTTGAGCGTATTGCAGCCCGGCTTTCAGCTAAAACACATAAGACGGTTTTGGAGGTGAACCTCGATGCGTTGGGATATAATCTGTCCGTTTTCAGAAATTTACTGAGGGAGGTGAATGCAAGGGGCAAGGGGCAAGAGGCAAGAGGCGAAGGGCAACAATCTGTACCTAAGTTGATGGCAATGGTCAAAGCATCGGCTTATGGGAATGGGGCGGATGAGGTGGGGCATTTGCTCGAACAGCGCGGCGTGGATTATCTCGCTGTGGCTTATGCTGACGAAGGTGTGAATTTGCGAAAAGCGGGCATCAAGCTGCCGATAATGGTGATGAATCCCGAAGTAGCGAGTTTTGACACGATGGCACGTAATAACCTCGAACCAGAGATTTATTCGATTGGTCTGCTTGAAGATTTTGATAAATTTGTTCGGAATACTATTGATGAACAGAATTCTGATATAGGGGATATGTCGTTCAAAATCCACTTGAAGTTAGATACAGGTATGCACCGTTTGGGTTTTGAAAGTGGTGATATTCAAAGAGTTATAAGTATTTTGAAACAAAATACGCATATTCACATTGCGGCTATTTTTACGCATTTGGCTGCAACAGATGGAGCTGAACATGATGGTTTTACGGACAAACAAGTGGCTCGTTTTATGGATATGTACACCCAAATTACTGAGGGGGTCGGTTACAAACCGATGCGGCATGTGCTTAATTCAAGCGGTATTGTCCGTTTTCCGCAGTATCATTTTGACATGGTTCGA
>JAYTMI010000234.1:0-3883 GCA_043728625.1 Saprospiraceae bacterium
TTATCTTAGCAAATGACACTATTAATGGGCGATTGGACAGCATTAAAATTATCCGTTCGCCATTATTAGGAACGGCTATTTTGGGCAGGGATAATGTCATTACCTACACACCCGATTCGTGTGGATTTACGGATTTTTTAATTTACAGAATTTGTAACCAAAGAGGCTGCGATACGGCATTAGTGACGATAAAAGTGATTTGTGACCCTGTTTTGCGCAAGCCAATTGCCAGAGACGATGCAGCACAGACGTATAAAAACACTTCGGTTTTGGTAAATATACTGGGCAATGACTCGCTTTTCTCATTAAATTTGGATACGATTTATATTTTCAAAAACCCTACACGTGGTACGGCTTCCATTGAAGGGACTCAAATCCGTTACGTACCACAAGCCGATTCATGTGCTTATCGGGATACATTTACATACATTATTTGCACAAGGGAGGGTTGCGATACAGCAGATGTCATTGTCAATGTCACTTGCAGTATAGACAGTATTCTGAAACCGAGTGCTGTTTTCGACACGGCTCGAACTAAAACAGGGCAACCAATTACGATAAATGTTACACGAAATGATACTTTAAGGGGCGCAGATACTTTCCGCATCACTCGTATTCCTCAAAATGGCATAGCCGTGTTCGATTCTTTGAAAAGGATAATTTATACGCCGAGCAGGTCTTTTTGCGGAAACGATACGCTGATCTACGAAATTTGTAACCGCAATGGCTGCGACACAGCAATCGTAACCATTAAAGTGGATTGTTTACCGCCTGTTGCGCTCGACGATTCAGCGAAAACAAGTTACAATCAGAACGTGACCATACCGATTGTCTTAAATGATACCTTGAACGGTACGGACTCGATAACCATTATAAGGCAACCTACAAAAGGTTTGGTGACCATTTTGGCAGATAAAACGGCAACTTATACACCCGATCTTAATTTCTGCGGCAAAGATTCATTCCAATATGTCTTGTGTAACCGCTTCGGTTGCGACTCGGCTTGGGTACGCATTGACGTTAGTTGCGGTGACTCATTGGTTATTTTTAATGCCATTTCGCCTAATCAAGACGGTAAAAACGATGGTTTCTACCTTCGAGGTATCGAAAACTATCCAGATAATGAAGTCGTCGTGTTCAACCGTTGGGGCAACGAAGTTTATCGCAAAAAAGGTTACCGCAACGACGAAGCTTGGCAAGGTACTTGGAATGGTAAGACGTTACCGGATGGAACGTACTTCTATTGCATCTATCTCAACGACCCGAATGGGCAGAAATACACGGGCTATCTTCAGATTATGAAATAACAACGGACGAATTTTACAAACTTTACAATTCTTACAATCCTTACGAGCGCAGTGGTTAAAACCGCTGCGCTTTTTTTGCCCACAAAAAATGACTTTAAATATTTCTAATTGAACCCAACCCACCATCAACACCAAAAATCTGCCCTGTTATCCAACTCGCTTCATCACCCATAAGGAACACTGCCATTGCTGCCACATCGTCTGCCGTCCCATATCGCCCAATGGGATGCCGCCGATTAGAAGCCTCTTTCTTTTCATCGGTTGACAAAAGATTTTTAGCCAAAGGGGTATCCGTCAGTGAGGGGGCAATAGCATTAACGCGAATCCGTTGCATCGCCCATTCTGCCGCCAATGCACGCGTCAAACCCTCTATAGCTCCTTTTGCTGATGCAATAGACGCATGAAAACCCATGCCTGTTTGAACGGCGACAGTACTGAACAAAACGACACTTGCCGTTTCCGCCCGTTTAAGTTTCGGTAAAACAGCTTGCAAAACGCCCACCGCACCCAGTAGATTAATGTTTAAATCTTGTTGAAAATCATTCAGCGAAAGCCGATGAAAGGGCTTTAAATTGATACTCCCAGGACAGTAAGCAACGCCATGAATGATGTCAGGTAATGATGCAAAACTTTGAAAATCAGGACTTTGCGCATCGAAAAACAAGTGAGATACTGAGGGGGTGTCGCCGCTATGCCGCGAAGCTGTATAGACGTTTGCACCTTGAGCAACCAATTTTTCAGCTAAACTTTTGCCAACGCCTGAACTGGCACCTACAATCAGGTAATTTTTGTTTGTCATAAAAAATCGTTTTTTTTTATGACAAACAAAAAAAGGGGTAACTGGTTTTGAAAAAAATACAGTTACAAATTTTTTATCATTTTGAAATGTGGTATAGAAACCTCTTCAAACATATTGCCTACAACTTGATAGTTCAATTTTTTGTAAAAAGGCACTGCCACATCACGGGCATTCAGTTCCATCACTTCATAGTCTTGCGACCGAGCCAATTGTTCGCTTTTTTCCACCATCGCCCGACCAATTCCTTTCGTTTGAGCATCGCTATCAACAGCAACCTGCCGCATTTTTATCACCTTTTTAGATTTCGGTGTCAGCACCAAGCACCCCCTCAGTATCCAAGCCTCATCGTAAGCTGCCAGATGAATATCCGTGTATTCCTTAGCTAAATCCTCTGCCGAAAAATCTAAATTCAAGGGCAGGCGCAGTATTTTGTAGCGTAAAGCCACTGTTTCATCGTATTCAGGTGTCGCAAATTCAATTTCTAAAATGTTCATAAAGTATTGATTTTAAATGTAATTGATTTTAAATGTAATATATGTTAATCTTATCTCTGCAAAACAACCTTCCGCATCACAAATCCATCTTCCGTTTTCAAACCAATAAAATAAATCCCAGAAGGTAAATTATCCGCTTGAAAGTTAACTGTATAACCGCCAGCTATTTGTGTTTGTGTCACCAATTGTTTAATATTTCGACCATACAAATCATTGACAGTCAATTGTATAAAACTACTTTTAGTCAATTCGTAATGAATCTGAACGACTTCATTAAACGGATTCGGCGACACATCTAACCTCAAATTTTCTGAATTGAAATCCTTTGTCGTTGTCCCAATAATAACCGCCGAATTGGAAGCCACACTCTCATTTTGAAAACGATCAAGAGACGTTACAATATACGTATAACGCCGCCCCGTTTGAACATTATCATCAGTAAAAGCCGCGGTATCCGTAGGCGTAATAAACCGAATCGCTCGCGCATCGGACAAATTAACAGGCGTATAATCGTCAAAACGATAGACGACAAATTGACGTACTTTGTCCAATTCCTGTGTCGTTGCCGAGGGTTTCGTCCACGTCAATTTTACGTTTGTCGGGTTACGAATCGCTGTTAACCCTGTCGGTACTGAGGGGGGCAAACTGTCACGCCATTTCATCGTCGGTAACAGGGCAGGGTATTGGTATAAATTCGTCCGCAAAGAATCTGTAAAACCCAGCAAATTGTTTTTCAAAGCCGTCGTATTGTAGTAAATACTGCCAAAAACATTCGAATATTGCCGATTCAGCCGCAATTGTGTAGGCATTTGTGCAGCATTCCAATTGGCATCGGCATTGATTCTGTAAGCTCCTTGACCAATATATATGTGTTTGCCAAAGGCAATATCGTTCCACCAAGGCACTAAAATGCTGTAATTCGCCACCGACAAACCAATATACCAATACAATTGCGGCGCAGCATAATCGAGCCAACCTTGTTGTAACCATTTGCGGGTATCACCATACAGACTGTTATAACTTTCCAAGCCACCCGTCGTAGAACCAAGTGGTTGCGCTGTGCTTTTATTTTGCCAAATGCCAAAAGGCGAAATGCCAAATTTCACCCATGGCTTAACGGCTTTTAGGGTATCTGAAATCATTTTGACAAATAAATCCACATTGTCGCGCCGCCAATTTTCTCGATTGACAAACCCTCGATTGTAGCGGATATACGTCGAATCATCGTTCAAAACCAAGCCCGTTTGTGGATAGGGATAAAAATAATCGTCAAAATGCACCCC
>JAYTMI010000235.1:0-13386 GCA_043728625.1 Saprospiraceae bacterium
GACCAACTGTAAACACAATCGAGGATACCCGCTGTACCATAAAGTTTGACGCAAACACCCGGACAAACCGTTGTGTCATTATTAGAAATAACCGTTTTAGGCGATTTTCTAACGAAAATAGATTTCGTTGATTCATCTATACAACCACCGTCATTGACCACCAAATTAACCAATTTGCTGCCAAAAGTGGTGTATCTAACAATAGTCGTATCTCCGTAAGGTCTAGTTAAGGTTGCCGCAGAACGACGAACCACAACACCACCATCTAAATTGTAATGAATAGTAGCCGCTGGAGTTGCACGTCCTGTAAATAAGAACGTCATTTCAGCATCATTACAGAAAGGTTCAATGACAACAAATTCAGCATCGGGATTACCCGCAAGGTAAAGATTGAATGTGTCAGTGATACTACAACCTGATACCCCCCTCAGTAAAACACTCATATTATTGTAAGAACCATTCAAAACAGCATCAAAAGTGATGTTATTGCCATTGACAACAACATTGCGCCACCCTGCACTGCCTGAAATTTGATAGCTTGAAATGGCTTGATCAAGGGTGATGCTGACTGGCATAGTACCATTCGTACACGTTGACAAATCACCTGTGCGAGAAACGATAACAGGTTTAGGATTCACATTCACAACAACCGTATCCGTTGAGAAACAACCAAAATCGTTGCTCACTCTGACAATATAAGTCGTTGTTACTGAGGGGGTCGCTATAGGATGTGCGCTGTACTCGTCACTCAATGATGATTGCCCTGATGTCCACAAATAATGCGTACCACCTTGGGCATGAAGGTTCACGCTGTCGCCTGCACATACAGTGCGGTCAATCCCTGCGTAAGCCCAAACCATTGGATTAAGGGTTAATTGCTTCGTAATAGAACCCGTACAACCATTGCTATCCGTTACCGTCAACACAACTGAGTAGTTGCCCGCCGCTTGATATATATGTGTTGGATTTTCAGCAGTTGATGTCGAACCATCGTCAAAACTCCAATCCCAAGCAATATAGTTACCAATTGGTGTGAAATTGATTATTGCTAAAGCACAAGTATTATCTGTTGTAAAATCAGGTGTTGCTGTGCAAAAACGTATCGAAACCGCAACAGAATCTTTGTTATTGACCAATGTTACCTCACCTACTACTGGACCACTAGGGCGGTCAGAACCGCGAACCTCCGCCACATTGACGATACTCGTCGCAGGGGAGCTAACGCGTGCCGTAATGGTTACAGTCGTTGAATCACCAAAAGCTAAGAAAGGAATCTGTCGTGTTGCCGCAGAGCCAATACTTGTCCAATTGGTATCAGCCAATGTTAAATAAATAGGCAATGAGTCAATAATAGCCACATCATAAGCATCTACTGAACCATTATTTTTCACCGCAATACTAAACGTTACGGTATCGCCCACAGCAACTTCTGCCAATTGCCCATCCGCCAGTGTTTTACGCAAAGCCAACTCGTAGATATTTGGAATCATACAGATTTGAGCCTGTGTTGAATCACATTCGCCAAAATTCAAGGTAATACAAGCAGAATAGCCCAAACTGTCCACATCACTGTCTGTTGATTCGTCGCCGCCAACGTTTTGAAGCGCAAAGCGATAACCTGTTGGCGAAACCGCATGGATGCGATAAGTGCCACTGCTTAAACCATCGAAAAGATATTTGCCGTTGACAGAAACGGTAGAATCAATAACTGTTGACGTTAAACAATCTTCTAAATAAATTTTAACACTGTCTAAACGAGTATCAGCCGAATCTAAAATGCTGTTGTAGTTATTGTCTTTACAAGTCACCGCGCCAATTGAAGAACATTGGACAGGAATATTATTGTTAAAGACAAATGGGTCAGTACCAGATGTGATATTGATATTCAAATAATAGGTGTTATTAGAACAAGTTTTGTCCACCATATATCCCGCATCGGCTTCTGAACCCAAAAGGATAGTACCATTCACCGTACCATCTCGGTCAATTGCTGTGCCGTCAGCCGTTGAGGTATTCAATGTGTCTGTTTGTGGCAAACACGTGATGCTCAAAGGATAATTATTCGGATGCGTGTAAGAAATGGTATAAATACCCGGCGTACCATCTGTATAGAACTGATAACGCCCTGTTTCACCTCTATCAATAAAGTAAACCAAACCCGGACCATACGCTTCAACCCGTCCGCCTGTGACCACTTTACCCGTTTTGTCGCAGTAAATATGACCAATTGGGTCATGGTTAATGTAGTCAATGACGTAAGCATAATCGTGGTCGTCCTCGTCATTTCTTTCGTTATTGATGAAACTTTCGCCACCGACGATGTCATTGTTCGGGTTATTATCTGCTTTCGAGTCAACGTCAGGTGTATTCAGTCCAGACCCTTCATCTGCTGTTGCATAGGAAATTTCCGATTTATTAGGAAAAATTGTATCCGTAGGAATATGATTAACAATCAGATATATACCAACAGTCGCCGTTTGACCAATTGGCACGCTGCCTACGACCAGCGTTGAATCCGCTTGCCAATCATTGGCATTACCTGTTTGGGCTGCTGTATTGAGTGCTATTTGATATTCAAGACCTACTGGAATATAATCCGTAATTTTAATATCGTAAGCATTTGTATTGCCTTGATTGAAAATGGTCATATTGAAACGAACCGTATCACCATTATTTACGACCACACCGCGCGGACGTGATTCAAGGGTTTTTCTCAATGCTAAGTCAAAAATGGGCGTGTCTCGTGGTACAAATAAGCCAAAATCAACTGTCAAATTCGTATTCGGGTCGGTGTCGCCATCTGTAATGGGTCCTCCGTTGACAACCAAATTGACGATTGGAGACATGATCATGTGATTCGGCATACCCGTTCCGTGGTCTTCTTCATTGACATCACCAACCGTTGAAGGTTCATAATCGCCTGCACCATCTTGGTCATAAATGCTGCCGCCTGTTGAAGACACTAAACTATCAGGGACGTTAATCAACTTAACGTAGTAATTACCCGCATTTAAGTCGTTAAACAAATAATTACCGTTATTGTCCGTCAATTTTGTACTGACCAAAACATCATCGTCATTGCCTTTGATGTTATCGGTTGAAGCATATAATTGTACTTGAATGCCTGGAATACCTGTTTCTCTACTCTCTTTTACGCCGTTGTTATTGGTATCTTTCCAAACCAAATTACCCAAACTGACGCAAATTTGAACCGTAACGTTAACGGTATCTTTACAACCATTGACCTCTAATTTAAAAGTATAAGCACCTTCAATAGTCAAACCCGAAGCCCCACCTGCACCATCTATAGATGCTGCTGCTCCGACAGGTTGTGCTAAAATCGCCCATGTACCTGTTTGAGCAAAATCAATCGTTGAAGGCGTTGTACCACCTGAACAAGCCAAAGTTGTGTCTCTGCCTAAGTTCGGTTTTGCATAAACCGTCACCACAACATCAGCTGTGTCTTTGCAACCCGCCGCATTTTCACCAATAAGCCTATAAGTGGTCGTTCCTACTGAGGGGGCCACATTTGTCGCATCCGCAACCGCATTGCCGCCTTGTGACCATGTAGGATTGACGATTGTACCATAATTTGTTATCAAACTTGTTAAATCAACAACCGAGTTTTGACAAACAGATGTTGCACCGTCAGCAATGACTGGTTTTTCATTTATGGTGACAACAACGGAAAGCGTATCGTAGCAGAAACCCGTTCCATCTAACTTCCGAATCCACATCGTCGTCGTACCTGCTGCCGAAACGATTGTATTACTGAGGGGGTTCGCACCTGTCGCCGCATCGTTTGCCGTTGCGTGATAGCTGAGAGTTCCCGATACATTCGCTGAATCCGTTACCGTCATGGCTGAAACATCAACCCTTGTTGGCGAACAAACGTCAACAACTGGGTTGGCTACTGAAATATTAGGCTTAGTGCAAGAGCAGTCAGGGATGTTTATCCCAACTGTATCTTTACAACCATTTTTGTCTAATTCAAAATAATATTGCCCTACAACCCTCATATTTGAGGCAAAACCAGAACCACTAATGGTAGCCGAAGCACCAACAGGCTGTGTCAACACCGACCACGTACCGTTTTGTCCGAAATTATATGCCGAAGGTGCATTGACACCAATGCACGTCAAATATTGGTCTGGACCCGCATTCGGTTTAGCATAAAGCGTCACGACAACTTGTGCTGTGTCTTTGCAACCCGATGCGTTTTCACCAATAAGTATATATGTGTTAACCCCCAATGAAGGCGTTACAGCCGTTGGTGTTGCAACTGGATTGCCACTTTTTGTCCATGTTGGATTAACAATACTGCCATAATTAGCTATTAAACTCGTTAAATTAACACTCGTATTAACACAAACTGAAAGAGCCACATCAGCATAAACAGGTTTAGGGTAAATAGTTACAACAACCGAAGTCGTATCGTAGCAGAAACCGCCTGTATCTGTCTTACGAATCCAAACCGTTGTCTCCCCCACCGTTGAAATGAAGGTATTACTGAGGGGGTTCGTTTTATTCACTGCGTCAATAGCTGTCAAATAATAGCTGAGTGTACCCGTGATGTTCGCTGAATCTGTTACTGTAATTGCCGCAAGGTCAACAGTCGTTGGTGCACAAACGGCAGCAGGGCTTGATGCTGAGATATTAGGTTTTACATAAACCGTTACGACCACATCAGCTGTGTCTTTACAACCCGACAGGTTTTCACCAATCAATGTATAAGTGGTTACACCTACTGAGGGGATCACATTCGTGGCATCCGCAACCGCATTGCCGCTTTCTGTCCATGTCGGATTAACGATGCTGCCATAACCCGATATCAAACTCGTTAGGTTAACATTTGCGCCATCACAAACACTTGTTGAGGCATCGGCATATACAGGTTTAGCATTGATCGTGATAACCACTGAAACCGTATCATAACAAGGCGCAAAACTTCCTTCCTTACGAATCCAATATGTCGTCGAACCAACCCCTGAAATGATGGTACTACTGAGGGGGTTCGTATTCGCCACCGCATCTGCTGGCGTTGCAAAATAAGAAAGCGCACCTGTCACGTTTTTATTATCGTTAACAGTAATTGTTGACAAATCAACTGTCGAAGGCGCGCAAACCATCACTTGAAAAACCGTCGTAATTTCAGGTGAAATACAAACAGGTTGATATAAACCAAAGTCAATAGTCAAATTTGTATTGGCACTGCCGTCTTCAGTCGTTGGCTCGCCATTAAGCGTCAAGCGAATCGTATCGCTCAAAATCATTGGAGAACCCGACATCTTTGTACCGTTGTCGTTGTTGTCCACTGTTTCTTCAAGCGCAGCTGGTTCGTAAGCCCCTGCCCCACTGTTGTCATTGACACCGCCACCTGTGGAACTGACATAATCAGTCGGTATGCCTGTACCTGTCAATTTTACATAATACAAACTGGGGTTCAGGTTTTCAAACAAATAAAGACCGCCGCTGGCAGTCGTTATCGTTGAATCCAAAACATCGTCCAATGTGCCTTTCAAATTGTCAAGACCCGCTGACCAAAGTTGAACCTCTATACCATCCAAACCCGTATCTGTTCCATCGAACAAGCCATTATTGTCTTTATCGTTAAACACCAAATTTCCGAGACTCATACAAGAGTCGCGGACAACCGTAATCGGACAACAAAGCGAAGCAGCACAACTTGTGCCCAAAGTCGAAGCCGAATAGGTATAATCGCCAATACTTCGAATCCGATAAGTGTCCTTGTCAGCACCTGCAATCAAGGAACCATTCAGATACCATTGATAGTCCATGTAGCCCGCCTGAGCCGTTGCTAACACATTGATATTGTCCCGACAATTAAAGTGCATTGGCACTGTTACACAAGCACTCGACCAGTCATCCTCAACAACGCTGCCGTTGCTTGGTGTTGAATCGGGGTCAACATTGTCAGACGTGGTTACTTCGGCAGTACCAGCTATAACGCCATCGGTAGCCACCATCACCGTTATATTCAATTTAGCAGAGTCACCCGCAGGGATACCGCCCACTGTCCACAAGCCTGTTCCGCTATCATAAGCCCCACCGCCATCATCAATGACGAAAGTAGAACCCATCGGCACAGCACTCGTGAGGGTCACGCCCGATGCAGCCGTAACATCCTCGTTATGAACGACAATGGTAAACGTCACTGGACTACCAACAGTAGCCGTTGTGACACTGCTTCGCATAGCAACCGATAAGTCCTGCGCTTGCATCCCAAACGCAAAAAGCAGCATAGGCAAAACCAACGCTGTCTTTCGTAAAGCACTTCTCATAGGTCTAAATAAATTTATTGTGAAATAATTTGACAAAACAACCTGATGAACGATTGCTCCATATGGCTTCTGTGTACCAGTGGAGTCAATAATCATTGAAGCCATCCTGTGCAACACCGAATATGTTCGAGTCAAACTGCATAGAAATAGGTTCATGGCTTTCTCATTGTTTTTGATGTTTACTGAAAATTTGTTAAATCGTTATAAGCCGAAACGACTTTGCGTACTTTTCAATCAAGTACCACAATGCCCTTTTGTAATATCTTACTGTTTTAATAAATGTTATTTGGTATTGATTATCAACTGATTAGGCAAACAGGCGTGGAGGTGGAGCAGTCTCTGTGTATTTCCTAAGTTTTCAAATACTATATTTTCAAAAAATGTACCAAATAATACCCTATTTTACTAACAAGCCTAACAGCCCCTCTTTATTTACCTTTATTTTGAAATTAAATTGTTTAAGCCTTGAACAGCACAATTTGCACCCCTTCAAATATCTTTTTCGAGTTACAATTGAAAAATTGTGACACCAGTTTATACCCAATTCATGTTATTTTTGATGATTACAGAAATTGCCCCCCTCAGTATCAAAAGGAGTTTTTACCTTACCGTTTCGTATCTTTTACTAAATAACCAAACCATATCGTTTTATGAAAAAATTACTGTTATTCCTTATGGGCTTTTTGTTCATTCAAAGCCTTTCTGCCCAAACCACAGCAGAAACCGATTCCGCATTTATTCGCAACCATTACACGAAACAAGAAGTTTACATTAGAATGCGTGATGGCGTTCAACTTTTCACAACCATTTATACGCCGAATGACTTGTCAAAAAAGTACCCAATCCTGCTCAAAAGGACACCTTACACCGTTGCACCTTATGGCAAATATGAATTTGTAACGACTTTTCAAAACATGACGCTTGGACGGGAAGGCAATATTTTCGTTTTTCAAGACGTGCGGGGTCGTTGGATGTCCGAAAGTGAATTTGTGGATGTGCGCCCCATCGTTGACCATAAAACAAACAAGGACATTGACGAAAGCACCGACACCTACGACACCGCCGAGTGGCTCGTCAAAAATGCCGATAGCAACAACGGACGGATTGGGGTTTATGGCATTTCGTACCCAGGGTTTTATGCCACCAATGCCCTCGTCGAAGCGCACCCCTCAGTAAAAGCCGTTTCACCACAAGCACCTGTAACGGATTGGTTTATTGGCGATGATTTTCACCACGGCGGTGCGTTTATGTTGATGGATGCGGTGCAGTTTTATCGCAATTTTGGTCGTCCACACCCAAAGCCTGTTTTGCCCGCAGATTTTGTCAACAGACCCTTGACCTACCCCGACAACTATGATTTTTACTTGAAAATGGGCGCATTACCCAACTATAAAACCAAATTCATGGGCGATTCCATCAAGTTTTGGAACGACTTGATGAGCCACCCGAACTACGATGCCTTCTGGAAAGCCCGCAATATTCGTCCACATTTGAAAAACACCAAACCCGCCGTTTTGACCGTTGGCGGCTTGTTCGATGCCGAAGATTGTTACGGGGCTTGGCGCACGTATGAGGCTTTGGAAAAACAAAACACCCCATCCCTATCAAACCGCTTAGTCATGGGTCCATGGTTTCATGGGGCTTGGGGTGGGCGTTCAACAGGTGAGTCTTTGGGCAATATCCAATTTGGGTCAAAGACATCTGCTTATTTTCAAACAACCATTGAAGCCAAATTTTTCAATTTTTACCTCAAAGACGAAGGTACGATGACGCTACCCGAAGCCACCGTCTTTGAAACTGGCTCAAACCAATGGAAAAGCTACGACAGCTGGCCCCCTAAAAACACCAAACAACGCAATATCTATATGCTGCCTAACGGCAAACTCTCATTCAGCACACCCTCAGTACAAACGGGTTCAACGGCATGGGTTTCCGACCCCGCCAAACCTGTGCCTTATACCGAAGATGTGGGCGAAGACCGCACCCGCGAGTACATGACCGACGACCAGCGTTTTGCCGCTCGTCGCCCCGATGTATTGGTCTTTGAAACCGATGTTTTAACTGAGGATATGACCGTGGTGGGTCCAGTAGATGCCACTTTATTTTTTTCAACAACAGGCACCGATGCTGATGTGGTCGTCAAAGTCATTGATGTTTTTCCCGACGATGCACCCAATTGGGAAGGGTCAAAAGTGCCACAAGGCGGCTATCAGATGCTCGTAAGGGGTGAAATACTGAGGGGTCGCTTTCGCAACAGTTGGGAAAAGCCTGTGCCGTTTACGCCTAATGTTGTTACAAAAGTGCCAATACAATTGCCCGATATTTCGCATACGTTCAAAAAAGGGCATCGGTTGATGGTTCAAGTGCAGTCGTCCTGGTTTCCGATTGCTGACCGCAACCCACAGAAGTTTGTGAATATCTATCAAGCGAAAGACAGTGATTTTCAAAAAGCGACTCATCGAATTTATCATAATGCGAAAAATGCGTCGCATTTGACGATTCGCGTTAAATAAAAAAATTTAATACACCATAAAATGGCTTTTATTTTTGCCAAATTATTTGTATAATTTGACAATGATTCTCATATTTGCAAATAATTTGGCAAAAATAAAAATATCATAAAATGTCACATTGGAATAATAAGGTCAAACGCATTCTCAAATCGGAGTTAGTAAAAAGAGGTATATCAACCGAAGAACTCACCCTTTTACTCAATCAGATTGGATGTGCTGAAACAAAATCAAGTGTAGATAGCAAAATTAGTCGTGGTACTTTTAGTGCTGCTTTCTTTATGCAGTGTATGTATGTTATTGGCTGTAAAAAAATTGAAATAGAAGAATATCGTTCTGTTTATGCGATTTCAGAACCAACTAACTCAATGGCAGCAGAATCAATCATGGACTATAAAACAACAAAAGATGAAAAATAATAAGATAAAATTCATTGATTTATTTGCTGGTCTTGGCGGCATCCGTCTTGGTTTTGAACAGGCTTGTCAAGAACGAGGCGTTGAAACAGAGTGTGTAATGACTTCTGAAATCAAACCTCATGCTGTTCAAACACTCAAACACAATCATCAGCACGATAATTTTGTTGGCGATATTTTTCAAATCAAAAATGAAGATATTCCCCGTTTTGATTTCCTATTTGGTGGTTTTCCATGTCAACCGTTCAGTGCAAGTGGCAAAAGACAAGGGTTTGCCGATACGCGCGGAACTCTGTTTTTTGAAATAGAACGTATTATAGCGTATCATCAACCACAAGGGTTTATTCTTGAAAATGTAGAAGGTTTGGTCAAACACGATTTAGAAAATAAAAATGACGCATTGGGTAGAACGCTCAAAACGATATTGTACAAATTGGAAGAAGAATTAGGCTATCAAGTATCTTGGAAAGTCTTAGATTCAGTTCATTTTGGCGTGCCACAGTCGAGAAAACGCGTTTTTATTGTCGGAACTAAAGAAGAAAAAGTGCCCTTAGATAATTTTGAACCTACTTATGCTGTACTAAACGATATTTTAGAAAAAGGGGAAAAAATAATGGACACCGATTTTACACGGAAATTATTATCTTATTTTACGATTGAGGAGCTATACGGAAAATCAATAAAAGATAAAAGAGGGGGCGATAACAATATTCATAGTTGGGATATTGGTTTAAAAGGCGCATGTACAGAAGCGCAAATAAAATTATTGAACAGACTTTTTAAAGAGCGTAGAAAAAAGCAATGGGCGGGCGAAATTGGTATTGATTGGATGGACGGTATGCCTTTAACTCTAAGCCAAATCCAATCTTTCTTTCCTGCCAATAATTTATTTGAAAACATGGATATCGAAGCAATGTTAGATGACTTAGCAAAGAAAGGTTATATAAAATTTGAGCATCCTAAAAAATTAGTGACAGAGGAGTCTGAAAACGGCACAATTACATACCGTAAATATGATGAAACCAAGCCCAAAGGCTATAATATAGTCACTGGAAAATTGAGTTTTGAAATCAACAAAATTCTAAACCCTTACGACATTGCGCCAACATTGGTGGCAACAGATATGGTGAAAATCGTTGTACCTGATGGACGAGGCATTAGAAGATTGACGATGAGAGAAGGTTTGAGGCTGTTCGGTTATCCTGAAAATTACGAAATACCTGTGAAAGAAAGTTTGGCTTTCGATTTATTGGGGAATACGGTTGTCGTACCTGTCATCAAAGCCATTGCTGAAAGAATTTTAGATGTTTTAGAAATTAACAATCACGAATCAGTAGAATTTGATAGTCAATTGGTTACAGCTTGATTCCTGTATTTTTAAAGTATTGGGTTTTGACTTTTTTAAGCCAATCCGTTTTGTATTGTTCACATTGAGGGTATAAATTATGCGTTTCAGCTAATGCCATCAAAAAGTCATTTTTGTTTTTAAATGGAACATATTTTAACCTATTGGAATACCAAGTGCAAGGGCGAAGATTGTAAATTTGTTTCCTCTTGACTTGTAATTTTATTGGGTCTGGACCCGATGGACTTGTCAATTCCCAAACCTTTTTGAGCCAAATATTATCAATGGAAAGTTGTGCATTGACCATTTTGTAACAGATTATCAAATAATCTGCATCAATTCGTTCTGGAATCATCAAAAGCGAGGTACAATAACTATCAAAATTAGCAATATCAAAAGCTGGACTGGCATCCGCATTGAACGTTTTTAATTCTAAAAAACCAGAATTTATGCTTTCTGTTAATAAAAAATCAGGAAAGGATTGCGTATGAGCAGGCTGTCTAAAATAAAAATTCTTTTGTTTGAGCCATTTGCCAAGCCATTCTTGCAACAAATCACCTATGGCATCTTTTCCATTATATTTTGCTGAAATACCACCAAGTGTTATCTCAATACTACCGATTTGCTCCTTAATTTTAAATTCGTTTAGCAGCAAATCATAAATTTCACTGGCTGTTACCCTTAACTTCTCTATCATCCTTGTATTTTGTTTAAAATTTGAGACAAACGTATAGAATTCTATAGGAATTTCATAAAAAAGCCTCTCTCGGTATTGAGAAAGGCTTCTTGAAACATTTTTAAGCATACTGTTATTTCATAGCAGCCGCCACATTACGCGTGTCAATATAGGCTTGATAATACTTCACCTTGCCGCCTTCGACTTCCCAAATCATCATCCACTCAGACTCAAAAGCCTTTTGCGTCGAACGGTTTTTACCTGTAAAAAAGCCTTTAACCGTTACGAAATTGCCTTCACTCACGAAGAGTTGCGGCTCGAATCGGGTGAACTCAACCGTCCCACCCATTTTCATGAAAAAATCGGTAACTTCCGTTTTACCTTCCCGCTTGCCAGCATACGGGATGTCAGGGAAGCCTGGGTCAATCCATAGAATGTCATCTGTCAGAAGGTCGAGTACGCCCTTCACGTTGCCTTTGCCGAATTCAGTGTAGCATTGCTGAACGACGGCGACTGTGTTGTTTTCCATTGTTAATGAATTTTGCGTGAAACCATGTGTTGTCAAAGCAACCATAATGACGATTGCGAACCATTGAATTTTTTTCATCTTTACGATTATTTTAAGTGATAATTGAATGGTACAAAGCTAAGGGTAGCTTTGTGCAACACGGTTCGCTCAAACGGAATCTAAATTGTCCGAAACGGAATACGTTTGACCTCACTGGGATTGAGACCATAAAAAGCGCGGAATGCACGATTGAAAGAGGAGATACTTTCGTAGCCAACGATGTCACAGACCTCGTTGACTTGTAAATTGGTGGATTGAAACAGTTCATAAGCTTTTGCCAACCGTACTTCTTGTAAATATTTGAAAACAGGCTTATTGAACAACTCTTTAAAGCCTCTTTTCAACGTAAATTCATTCGTACCCGCCAAACGGGCTAATTGCGAAAGGCTGGGCGGTTGGGCAATATCACGGAGCAGTAACTCACGGACATAGTGGATTTTGTCAATATCACTGCGTGAAATCCTAAATTGCTGTTCGTTGCCGCGTTGATATATGTCCAAAACCATAGCGACCAACTCCAAAGACTTACTTTCAATGAAAATCCTTTTGGCTAAGGGGCTGGGTGTAGCATGAAAAATTTGAGAAAGAATGCTGTGAACGATGGGCTGCCAACGAAAACTCTCGAAATAACAATTGCTCTGTGTATGCACTGAATCAAGCATTCTGATGGGCAAAACCTCCAAACTATCGCCCATAATACGTATAAAACCCGCAAGGTCAATATATAAAGTCACTAATTGCAGGCGCGGCGTAAACGATAATTCTTGTGTCACTTCACAAGCGGGCATGACGAAAATATTGACCCGCGAAGCATCGGCATAAGCCGTTGGAAAGCCACCCGACAGCGCAAAACCCGTCCCACCTGCCACACAAAAATTGAAACCGATATACGCTTTGGGGTTGTTGAAGGGGAATTGATGAATCGTATCGGTCAAAAATTCCCCTTCAAACAAGCGCAAGTGCATTTGTTCGCTCACTTTTATCAGCCGATGTTTGTAAGGCAAATTAATGTCCATTTCCCATTAGTTTTTAGTCTTTCACCCGATTCAAGCCCAACGCCCGCAACATCCAACGTGGCAACGACTTTTCAGGTCGCCGTTTCCGAAGGTCGAGATACCAGCCAATGGACTTCAAAATAGGTATTTTATGCGTTTCGACAAACTCAATGAGCGTGCCATCCACCGTTTCAATATACGCAAAACGCCCTGCTGCCCCTTCCATTTGGAACGATTCGGCAGAATCAACCGTGAAACGATACCCCTCAGTATTGAGGCGCATTTTCAGCTCATCCATGCCGTTGACATCGTAGCACAATTGAATAAAACCACATTCACCCCAAAAACGATTGTCAAAAATTTTGTTCGGCACACGCTCAAATACCTGCACTAACTCGATTTCAGAAGCCCCCAACAAAGGCGCAAAACCACCGACTCGTGGCAGTGAATGACGCAACAAAATGCGTGAACAAGGGTTATGACCGCCTGTTAAGGGTTTAAAATCCACAAAAGCATCGGTTTTTTCATAAACCACTTCATCATAACCCAAAACATCGCGGAACAAAGCCGTTGT